>CAKVKI010000006.1 GCA_934754975.1 uncultured Alistipes sp.
GGAATAGTCCCTGATTTGCACAGGAGTTCCCTTTTGATCCCAAGCCGGCAGCCGCCGGCGGGGAACCTTGACCGGAAGCAAATATAGAGATACTTCCCGGTAATGCAAATGCTCTTTGCCGGTTTTAATGAACAAGTTATGAACAAAAAATGCAGGGGCCTTTGATGCTGTTTATTTTTTGTTATATTTGTCGTCCTAACTAATTTATCTTCGATGAAATTGACTGGCTTGCTTATTCTTTCGCTTTCGCTGCTTGCGGCCTGCGGCGGCGCTCCGCCCCGCGCGGAATTCGAAATAACCGTCGGCGGACCGTCGGCGGCAAACGCCGCCGAACGCGACAGTACGCTCGGCGTACTCAAGAGCCGTATCGAAAAAATTGCGGAGGGTGGATTCGAATTTGCTCCGTCAGGCGACGGAAAATACACGTTGTCCCTCAATACGGCCTTTACCGACCGTGAAGTGGAGTTTGTGCTGACCTCCCCGGGCCGGCTGGAGTTTTGGGAACCTTGTCGTTGGAGCCGTGATCTGGCGGATATCCTGCCTTGGGCCCGAAAACTTCAGGACGAGGAGGAGACCGAATCGAACCGCGGTTCCAAGGTGCTGGCTTCGTATATTCCGCGTTCATATTCCGATTCCGATCCATGTGCGTTGGTGGGAATCTCCGCCGAAGCGTATCCGGTGGTGAGGGCGGCGCTCGATTCGCTCAAAGCTGCCGGCATTATCCCCGATAAAACCCGTTTCAGCCGGCAAATCCGCAAAGACGCTTTTGAGGACGGCATTTATTACGCCGTTTACCTGCTGAAATGCGATCCTGCGCTGAACGGACCTGTCATGGACAATTCGTTTATCGAAAAACTCTCTTATGCAGCGCCTTCGAGAACTCGTTATTTTCCGGGTGTGGATATTACTTTTAACGAGTTGGGGGCTAAACTCTGGCGGGAGATTACTTTTGAGAACGTCGGGAACCATATCGCAGTCTCTTTCGATGGCGAAATTCTGATGGTCCCCCGAGTTGCTTCGCCGATAGAAGGCGGCAAAATTACGGTCGAGGCGGGAACGGAGTCGCGCGGGGAACTCGGGTTCATATTGAAATGTATTCCTCCCATTGTCGGTTCGGGAACGCTTGCGCTGCCTGTCGGCTGCAGACGGATTTGAAACCAGTCTTTCCGCTTATTCCCCGGACTCCCGGAATATCCTGCCGAAGATATACCGCACCAGCGGTCCTGCAACGAGCAGTTGCAGCGCCAGCGCGAAGGGGTAGGTGCGCCCCAGCAGCATGAGCCAGCGCTGCGGAAGCGCGGCGTCGAATCCGCCGAGGACCGACGCGATGACGAGGCTCATCACGGGGCACATCATCGTCACCATCGACACGGCCATGGCCGCGGTGCGCGGCAATTGGCCGCTCTCCGGTCCGGCCAGCCGCAGTGCGATCCGGACCGCCAGCGGCTTGGCCACGGCGAGTTCGTAGGCGAGTGCGAACCAATAGGGCAGCCACATGCGTCCCAATGCGGTGAAGAGCATCGTCAGCTGAAAGCCGTTCCGGTTGAGGACGGTGTGGTAAAGCGTGATGGCATAGGCCATGACAAAAACCATCATGGCGGTAAATACGACGTTCTGAAATCTGTTTCGGGGCATACGTGTCCAGTTTTTGTAAACGCTGCCTGTAACTGGACTTACGCACTTCGTGTGCGGCACGTTATCGGAATGACAGCATTGCAAAGATAAACATTTTTTCGCAAAAGCTGGCCGCATGAACCTCTCTTTACGGGTCAGGTGGTGCAAACCCGATAAATTTTGCTACCTTTGCCGCCGTATGAGAGCATCCGTCAAAAAGATATACGCATCGCTCGGTCCCGACGCCCTGGTCGCGTTCTGGCTGGGTGTGTGGTGGGTGTGCAACCTCTTTCAGGCCGGTTTCACGGAGCTGGCCAACGATGAGGCTTACTACCATATGTTCGCCGAAAACCTCTCATGGGGTTATTTCGACCATCCGCCGATGACGGCGCTGCTGGTCTGGCTCGGGGAACATCTCTTCGGCGGGGAATTGGGCGTACGGTTTTTCTTTACCCTGCTGCAGCCGCTTTACCTCTTTATCTTATGGCGCATCATCCGGCCCTTTGCCGCCGACCGACGCGATGCGGGGCTTTTCGTCATGCTCTCGGCCGCGACGCTCATGCTGCAGTTGTACGGTTTTATCGCCGTGCCCGACGGTCCGCTGATGATGACCGCGGCGTTGTTCCTGCTCACTTTCAAATGGTTCACCGAAGGACGGCGCACGGCGTGGCTCTGGATGGGCATAGCCATGGCGCTGATGGCCTACAGCAAGTACCACGGGGCGTTGGTGGTGCTTTTCGCGCTTGCGGCGACCCCCCCCCGCGTGTTCCTGCGTCCCTCACTATACCTCAGCGGCGCGGTAGCGCTGTTGCTGCTCGTACCTCATCTCATGTGGCAGTACGAGCATGACTGGGCGTCGTTTGCCTATCATCTGGCGGGGCGTAACTCGCTCTTCCGGCCCAATTACGTCGCCGAATACCTGCTCAACCTGCTGGTCGTTTTCAATCCCTTCTTCGTGCCGCTTTACATCCGGTCGTGGATCGCCGTGAAGCCGCAGGGCGCCGTCGAACGCGCGCTGAAATTTATCCCTGTTGCATTCATCGTTTTCTTCCTGATCTCGACTTTCCGCGGATACGTCCAGCCCCAGTGGGTGATCGTCGCTACGTTCGGCCTGCTTTATACGCTCTTCACTTACGCCCGGCGCCATCCCCGGACACGCCGCTACCTGATGTGCATGGGGTGGGTGACCATCGTCCTGATCGCCCTGACGCGGCTGGTGATGATCTTCAATCCGCTGGGCATCCGTTACGAAGTGTTCGACAACCATACCAGTTACGGGGAGATCGCCGAAATCGCCGACGGCCGTCCCGTCGTTTTCCGCCACGGTTACGCCGTCGCAGCCAAATACGCCTTCTATACGGGCGGAGAGGCTTACTGCCAGCCCAATATCCGCTACCGCACCCACCAATGGCAGTTCCGCGACGACGATACGCGCTTTGCCGGTCGCGAAGTGCTGATCGAGACGCCCTATGATGAAGCCGACACGGCGGGCCGCGTCCGGAGCGTCGTACTGCCCAACGGCAAGCGTTTCACATGGTTCGTCGATACGCATTTCCATCCGACCCGCTTGGTGGACATCGCCTTTACGGGGCTGCCCGAACGTGTGGCCGCGGGCGATACGCTGCGCCTTTCGCTGCGAATCGCGAATCCCTACCCTTATAACATCGACCTGGAGGGCGATTTGTCGCTCGTTATGCTCTGGAAGCACGGCCGTTTCCGCGTCGAGGAGTTCGACACCGGGGAGCGTTTCCGGATTCCCGCCGAGGAGGAGATCCGGCGCGAAGTGGCGTTCGTCGTGCCCGGACAACTGGCCGGAGCCGATTTCGACGTGGGGTTCGCCCTGCGCCGCGAAGGATATACGAATTGGTTTAACGGAAAACCCCTCCGTACGGAGGTTGTGCAATGATCGAACAGTTCCTCAAATTCTGTGTCGTAGGCGGTTCGGGCGTCTTCGTCGATTTCGGAATCACCTATCTCTGCAAGGAGTGGCTGCGGCTGAACAAGTATCTGGCCAATTCGGTCGGCTTCCTCTGCGCTTCGACGACCAATTACATCCTGAACCGTATCTGGACCTTCCACAACGAGAATCCCGACATTACGGGGCAGTACCTCCGTTTCCTGGGCATTGCCGCCGTGGGACTGATAATCAACAACCTGACGATCTGGCTGCTGCACGGCCGCTTCCGCCTGAATTTCTATCTGGCCAAACTGTTCGCCATCGGCGTGGTCACCTTCTGGAACTTCTTCATGAATTATTTCTTTACGTTCTGATTCTTTCGCGGAGCCGTTTTGTTTTTGCGGAAATATTTCTACTAAATTTTTAGATATATTTCTTGTATTACTAAATATTTAGTTTTAAATTTGTCTGTAAACAATCTCATCCCGCTTATGAAAATGCGAAATCTGCTTTGCATGTTGGTCGTCGGTATCGCGGCCGCCGTTCCGTTGCGCCTTTCGGCGCAGGACTCCGTCTGGTTGTGGCCCGTCGCGGGAACCGAATCCGGGACGGGGATTCTCCATGCTCCCCAATCCTACGTCGGCGACGAATTGAACTTCGGAACGCTCTATATCGGCGCGCCGGAGGGTGCGGCGGTCGTCGCACCGGTCGACGGAGTGATCGAATCGTTCGGTATTTCCTATTTTTATTCGCAGCAGTATATGGTCGGCAGCGGCATCTCTGCCGGGGAGGATGTCGGTGAGCGGATTCGTGAGATGGCCGCCGAACTGGGCGGCAAGGAGGACCCGCGCTATATCGGGGTTTCGCTCTGCATCCGTACCGGCGACGGGCGCGGTATCTGGATCGGCGGGCTGCGGACCGAGCGTATCTTCCGTACCGGCGAGCGGGTGACGCGCGGCGAAAAACTCGGCACGGCGGGGTATTGCTACAAGAAGATTCCGGAGCCTTGTATATCGTTGAGCGTTTCGAACGCCCGCAATCAGGCCGCCGATCCGATGACGCCGTTCGGCATCCGGACCACCTTTGTCGAGCCGAAGGAGATGCCGCAGATCACCACCCTGACGGGCGACGAGGCCCGTGCGGATTTCACGACGCTGATGAATGTGTTGCGCGAAGCCTATCCGGGGCTTTACGACGCCGTGACGCCCGAAGAGCTGGACGCCTATTGCGCCGAAACCCTCGCTTCATTCCCCGTGCAGATGCCTGTCGGCGATTTTTGGCGCACGCTGAAACGTACGGTAAGCAAAATTCACGACAGCCATTTTTATCTTCATCCGATGGAGAGCGAACGCCAGCGGCGGAGCATCGACCTGCCACAGATTTACTTCGGCTGGATCGACAGCGCGCTGGTTGCCACACGCTGTACGGGCCGGTACGCTTCCTATTACGGCCGCCGTATCCGTTCGGTGGACGGAATCCCGGCCGATTCCATACGCCGCATCGCCGCGGCCTGCATCGGCGGTTTCGACGGCAGAGTCGAGAGTCGCCGGAATTACTATTTGGCCCTGGCCGCTTCGGCCTGCTATTTCGATTATGCGCCCGGCGCGTCGCGCAAGGGCGACATGACGCTGGAATTCGACGACGGTGAGCGGCTCAGCCTGAAAGGGTGGACCTATACGGGCCGCGACACGCACGGGCTGACGCCCGACTGGACCGATTTCCTCCGTACGAATTTTTATCCGAAGGCCAATTACGCCCTCCGTATGCTCGACGATTCGACGGCCTATATCGGGCTTTCGACCTTCCAGCTCAATGCCGTCGAGGTGGATTCGCTGGCGGCATTCGTCCGCTCGGCGGCCGATAAACCCAACATGATCGTCGATGTGCGCAACAACCCCGGCGGCGAAGTCAAAGTACTTGCGCGCATACTCTCCTATTTTGCCGACAAGCCTTTTGCGCCGCTGGGCGGCTATCAGTGGGTCGCCAAGCCTGGCGGCATCCGTTCGTTCGAAGGGTGCTGTATGAACTACGGTCCCGGGCAGGAGATTATCGGCGGTTTCGAGCCTGTCGAGGGGCGTGAGGGGTACTTCCTGCCCGACGATGTCGGGGCGATTGCGCCCGACAGCACGACGCATTACGGCGGGCGGCTCTATGTGCTGATTAACGAAGGCTCCTGCTCCGCCGCGACGATCTTCCCGGCGACGATCCTGCGCAACCACCGGGGCGTCGTCGTCGGACGCGAAACCGCGACGGCCTATCATTTTATGAATGCGATGAAATTCGCCGATATCCGTCTGCCCAATTCGTGGCTCACGGTGCGGGTGCCGCTGGTGCGGTGCGTTTTCGATACGACCGAAAATTCCCGCATCCCCTATGGGCGCGGCGTGCTGCCCGATCACGAAGTGCGGCTTTCGCTCGACGAGGCCGCTTCGGTGCGGGGCGATTCGATCCTGAACTATACGCTGGCGCTGATCGACCGCGGCGAATATCTGGGCGAAGATCCTTTCGCCGTGCCGCCGGCGCCTCCGGTTTTCCGGTGGTATTGGATTGCCGCCGCGGCCGCCGTCGCATTTTTCGGGGGCGTCGTCGCCGTAACGCTCCGCCGCAGGCGCAGAGCCGGGAAATAGTTGGGCGGAAGAAACGGAAAAGGCGGGACTGAATCCCGCCTTTTCCGTATGTCTTTAGTGTGTTATGCCTTTTTTGCGGCCCTGATTTTGCGCAGCGGAAGCCCCAGCACGCCGAAGAACGCTTCGCGGAATATGCCGCCGCTCATCTTGGAGGTACCCTCGCGGCGTTCGACGAAGATGATCGACACCTCCTTGAGCTTCAGTCCCAGCCGCCATGCCGAGTACTTCATCTCGATCTGGAATCCGTATCCTTTCATCTTTACGGCGTCGAGGTCGATCGTCTCCAGCGCATGCCGCGAATAGCAGACGAATCCCGCCGTCGCGTCGCGCAGGGGCATGCGCGTCACGATGCGCACGTACATCGAGGCGAAGTAGGACATCAGCAGGCGCGACATCGGCCAGTTGACCACGTTTACGCCCTGCACATAGCGCGAACCGACTACTACGTCGTTGCCCTCGGCCGCGGCGGCGTACAGCCGTACCAGGTCTTCGGGATTGTGCGAGAAGTCGCAGTCCATTTCGCAGATGTAGTCGAAGCCGTTGTCCAACCCCCAGCGGAATCCCGTCAGGTAGGCCGTGCCCAGCCCCTGTTTGCCGCTGCGCTCCAGCAGGTGAAGCGTCTCGGGAAACTCTTTCCGGCGTTCTTTGACGATTGAGGCCGTCCCGTCGGGCGAACCGTCGTCGATAATGAGTATCTCGAAAGGTTCGGGCAGCGAAAACACTTTGTCGATCATCGCAGAGATGTTTTCCTTCTCGTTGTAGGTCGGAATGATTACCAGTTTGCGCATAGGGCCTTGTTTAAGGATTTCTATACAAAGGTAGCATTATTTTGCAAAAATGTGCCGCCGGGACCCTTTTTCTGCGGGAACGGCGGTTATTTCCGACGCTTTGCACGATCGCCGCGCATGTTTCTACCGGCGGCGTTTCATCGCCCGGATTTCCTGCTTCGCGGCGTCGCTCACGCGGTAGGATTCGACGATTTTCTGCAGCGACTTGTTGTAGGTCCAGTCGTCCAGCGAACAGGTGTCCAGCCACACGTGCGTGCGCTGCGGGAATTTGACGTAGCAGACCGACACCGCCCATGCCACGGCCATGCGGGCGTAATAGGCTTCGTGGCGTACGCCGTCTAAGAGCCGCAGGAACTCTTCGAGGTGCTGTTCATCGACGAAATTGCCCATTCCCATAACCACGCCGAAGCGCACGTCGTATTCGGCCTGCGCGTGAAAATAGGGTTGTATGAACTCCCACATCGGCTGCCGTTCGGCGGCGCGGAGCCGCCAGCAGAAACAGTCGCAGACGGCCCAGTTGTCGATTTTGGGCACGAAGCGCGCTACATGTCCGAGCTTTTCGGCGGGTTCGCACCGGGCGTAGCCGATCACCAGCCCCTGCAGCATCCGCTCTTCGAAGTAGAAATCCTCGGCCTCGGCCAGATATGCGCGCCAGTCGCCGGCGGCGATCTCCTTGGCGATTTTGCGCAGTATCGGCAGGCGTATGCCCAGCACGTTTTCGACGCCCGGCATCAGCGCCGAGGTGAATTTCATGTATTTAGGCTCGGTGAGTTCGAGCAGTTGTTCACGCAGGGTCATCGTTTGCCGAATTTTGGGGTTATGCCGATGAAAAAGGAGACGTTGAGCCGGGGCATGGGGCGTGAAAGCACCGATTCGTACTCCTCGTTCAGCAGGTTGTGGATACAGCCTTTGAGCGAGAACGACGCCCATTTGCAGTCGAGTCCCTTTTCGAGCGAGAGATCGCTCATGAAGTAGGGCTTCACGCGGCCCAATACACCCAGGTCGTTGCTCGACATGGTGTAACGTTCGCTGTACCAGTTCCATTTGTAGGCCAGCTCCCACTGCCGCCACTGCACGCGCGCTGTGAAAGCCGCCGAATAGACGGGAATGTAGACGAGCTGTTTGCCGACCGACTCGTCGGCCGGGCTGAACGGATCGCCCCGGTTGATCGAACGGGTCCATGCGAAGTTGCCGTCGAAGAGCAGTCGCCAGCCGCCCGAAGTTTCGGCGTCGGCCGAGAGTTTGGCTTCGACGCCGTAACTGTGGACGCGGCGGATGTTGATCGGGGTGTAGATGCCCAGTTTGGGACTGCCTATCCAGAGTATCCAGTCGTCGATGCGCGAATCGAACACCGTGGCCGATGCGCGCAGCGAACGGGCGTCGCCTTTGAGCGTCGTTTCCAGGCCCGCGTCGAAGGTCCAGCCCCGTTCGGGTTTGAGGTTCTTGTTGCCGCCGGGCCGGAAGTAGAGGTCGTTGAGCGAGGGGTAGCGGTAGTTGCGGGCCGCCGAAGCCCGGACGACCACGCTGCCGCGTTTCGACAGCACATAGTCCGCGAACAGCGCCGGGATGACGGGCGTCGTACGGTCTCCGTATAACTCCCACCGCAGGTCGGCGGCGACGCCCAGCCGCGGCAGGGGACGCCATTTCACGGCGGCGAACGCCGAAAGTTCGAACCGCTCCTGCCGGTAGAGCGTATCGGCCCGCAGGCCGTTGTTGCCGATCACCGAGAGGTCGCCGCTGCGCACCCGGTGCTGGTGGAGGGCGGCGTTGGCCGAAAAAAGCCACTTTTCGCCGAGCGCATATTCGGCTTCGGCCTTGGCGAAGAGCGTGTGGATGCGGCTCCGGGCGTCGGTATTGACGACGAACCGCCCTTTGCCTTCGGGGTCCTGCTTGAGCAGGTACTGCAGGTCGGTGTAGGTGTAACCCGCGCGCGCGCCGAGTTTCAGGCCGTTGCGCAGCCGCTCCCAGCCTGCCACGGCCCGCAGCGTGCGTTCGTCCTGCGTATTCTTCTTCTGTTTGGCGGCGTTGCGGTCGGAACTGAGCATCGCCAGTCCGCGGTGCGAGTCGAGGTACCATGCCGCCAGCGAAAGCCGGTCGCCGCCGCGCGTGGTGTAATAAAGCTCCTGCATGACGTGCAGGTCGCGGAATCCCCCGTTGCGGTTGCGCTGCAGGGGGTAATATTCGCCGACGATTTGGCCGTTGTCGTCGGTGACGAACTCTTTCGAGTTGTAGTTGCGGAAACGGAAATCGTTGTCCGAGGTGCTGTAAAGCACGCGCGTCGAACTGCTCCACCGTGCGCCGCCGTAGGTCAGGTGCAGGAATTCGTCGAACGTGGCGAACGACCCGATGCCCTGCACGTAACGCAGCCCCAATCCCTGCTCCGAGGGGGCTTTGGTCGCCAGCGTCACCGCGCCGCCCAGTCCGCCGCCGGTGACGCCCACCGAGCTGGCTCCGTGATAGATCGTCGCGTCGTCGATGAAATAGGCGGGTATCAGCGAAAAATCGACCTGCCCGAGCATCGGCGAATTGACTTTCATGTCGTTCCACGTCACCTGCGTGTGTGAGGGCGCCGTGCCGCGGAACGAGGCGGTCGCGAGCGTTGCGCGGCCATAGGATTTGATGAAGATGGTCGAACCCGCCGCCAGCGCGTCGGCCAGCGAGGCGGTGATGTTTTCGCGCAGGACGAGCGTGTCCAGTGCGGTGCGCTGCACGCCGATCTCCTTCATCGGGCGGCGGCCCGAAATATCGACCGACTCGATGGCGACGGTGCGTGCCGTCGAGTCGCGCTGCGCCGCGGCGGGCAGGGCGCAGCTAAGGGCGAGGAGTATCGTCGCGGTGCGCAGCACGCGGTCAGTTGCGTTTGGTTACGGTCCGGTAGCAGCCGATGCCGCACACTTCGGTCGAAATCTCGCCGATCAGCGGAGCTTTGGCGTTCACGCCCGTCTGCACCTTGATGAAGTCGATCTGCTGCAGGTTGGCGGGCGAGCCGTCAGCCGTCACGGCGTCGCTGATGCGGAACCGGTTGGTCATGCCGATCCGGTCCACCGTCGAGAAGTTGTCGGCGTAGCCCCATGCGAAAGCCTGCGCCCGCCACTGCTTGTCCACCTCTTCGATATTGTCGCGCAGCCGCGTGCCCGTGAATGTCAGGTCGGCGGTCTCGATCCATGCCGGGCAGTAGGAGGCCTGCGTATGCTCGTCCATCCGGTCGATCGTGCCGCTGCCGCCCCGGTTGTCGGTCCATGCGGCGGAGCCGTCGGCGAGCTGCGTATAGGTGATCTCATACCCCCGGACCGTCGCGGCGTTGTCGTATTCGCTGCCTTTCAGCTCGTACCAGGTGTCGTTGGGCGCTCCGTCGCCGTCGGCATCCTGCATGACCCACACGACGCCCGGCTCCGACGAGGTGTTCATGGCGTTGCCTTTGACGTAAAGATCGTAACCGCCCGTGTTGGGCACCGGTTCGGCGAATGCCGCGACGAGGTATCCGCCCCATCCGCCGAGCGATACCCAGTTGTTCCCGGCGAAGCGTGCGGCGGCGTACCGGCAGGCTTTGTCCGGGGTGTCCACGTTGTCGAATGCGCCCCCGGAGAGCGCCTCTTCGTTGATGAACTGTCCCGGTGCGGGGGTGTATTCGAGAATCCGCGCCACGGGTTCGTCCGTCTGCGTGGTCGTGATCTCCTCTCCGGAGTTGCAGGCGGCCAGCAGGAGCGCCGCCAGGGGGAATGTGTATTTTTTCATCTTTTTCATGTGTTTTTACGGTTTGAAGCAGAACGATCCGGGGGTAATGCCGACGCGTATCGTATCGACGGCCGCGCCCCGCGCCGTGAAGCGGTAGACTACGCCGTGCTGGACGTAGTCGATGGCGTCGGCCACATAGACCTCCGAGGTCAGCGGATCGACCGCCACTTCGTAATAGGTGGTCTGCGTATAGGGCAGGAACGGCGTGACGGGCAGCGCATCGGCATCGACCCGCATGCGCCAGACGTCGCGGTTGATGAAGTAGAGCGTGTCGCGCGTGCCGTTGAGGGTGACCGACGAGGGGTGGTCGCCCGCGGCGAAGGTATAGGCCTGCTCGATGCGGCGCGTGGCGGCGTCGATGCGGTAGAGCGCCGCCGGAATGCCTGCGGTGCGCCCGTCGGTGACGGTCCAGAGTTTGCCGAAGCGGTCTAGGACCAGCGACGAAGGCTGCGGCCCGACCTCGATCGAGTCCACCAGCTTTTCGCGTGCGGCGTCCACGACCAGTATCTTGTCGTCGTACGACCAGCAGTTTACGAACACCTCGTCGCCCCACTGCACCATCTGTTCGGTCGATTTGTGGCCGTTCATCGGAATCCGGCCGCGGATGCGGTTGCTGCGGGAATCCACGACCGTGATGCGCGGATCGTAGAGGTCGGTGATATAGGCCGTCGTGTCGTTCGGGAAGAGGATGTAACGCGGCGAAACGACCCCTTCGATCAGTCCCGTGACGCGGAAAGTCGCCGGGTCGATGACATAGACCGCGCCCGAGTTGTTCACCACGACGTATCCGCGCCCTTTGTGGATGGTCATCGATTGGGCGACGTCGCCCAGTTTCATGCCGTTCGCGCGGATAAAGATTTCGTTTTCGACAGTTCGCGCCGCAGGATCGTAGAACGACAGCGAAGCGTTGTCCCAGCCGAAGTTGCCTTCGCACGTGATGAACACCCCGCGCTGCGACTGCGCGAACGGCTCTTCGCGCAGCGGCCCGTAGTCCATGCAGGCGCAGAAAAGTCCTGCGCCGGCGCATAGAACCGCCATATGTCGTAAAACGCGTTTCATCGGTTGTCAATGACTGCGGCTGGAACGGGCGGACGTGTCGTATGCTGATTTTGGCGACGGCCTGCTGCGCCCCATTCTCCGCAGGGTGCATAATGGTTGAACGGCATGCGGCAGGTCTTCTGACTCGTTACCGTCCCGGCGCCTTCCCGTCCCGGGGGACAGTGGCCAAAGAGTGCCGGAACATGTTGCGTAACTCACAGCAGCGGGAACTGTTGCCGGATTTCACGGCATTCCCTTTTAATCCCCGCGCCCTTCCGGGGCGCTTGGGGAACCGATGCGATGCAAAAGTAATCTTTTTTCGAGACATGCCCCAAAGATTCGGACGAAAATATTAACTTTGTTGAGTAAATTGCGGTTCTGCGGACTTCCGTGAGGGGGAGCGGCGGAGCGGTTGTGAAAAAAAGATTAACTTTGCCCGAAAATCGGATGCTATGACGGTTGAAATACAACGGATAACCGAAGTCTCGGATGCGCTCGAAAAGGCGTTCGCGCGGCTGATGCCGCAGCTTTCGCCGCGCTTGGGCGCGCCCTCCCGCGGGGAGTTGCAGCGTGTGACCGGAAGTGAAAACGGGGCGTTGCTGGCCGCCGTGGCCGGGGAGCGGATCGTCGGAGTGCTGACCTTGGCATGGTACGACGCACCTTCGGGGCGAAAGGCGTGGATAGAGGATGTCGTGGTGGACGGCGCGGCCCGCGGCTGCGGCGCAGGCGACGCACTGGTGCGCGCCGCCGTGGAACATGCGGCCCGTGTCGGCGCCGGGAAGGTGATGCTGACGTCGAACCCGGCGCGCGAAGCCGCCCGGGCGCTCTATCGCAAAGTCGGATTCGAAGAGGTGGAAACCACGGTTTTCGCCTTTAAAACAGATAAGTGATGAAAAAATTCGTGAAGATTACGGCCGTCGTGGTGGCCGTCGTGCTGGTGATCGCTTTCGTGGCGCCGATGGCGCTGCGGGGCAAGATCGCCGAGATCGTGAAGCGTGAAGCCAATGCGATGCTCAATGCCCGGCTCGATTTCGAGAAGCTGGACATCAGCCTTTTGCGCCATTTCCCCCGGGCTTCGCTCGAACTGAAGGGACTGACCCTGGTGGGCGAAGAGCCTTTCGCCGGCGATACGATCGTCGCCGCGCAGCGGATTTCGGTGGTCGTGAACGTAATGTCGCTCTTCGGCGACGACGGGTTCGAGGTGACGAAGATCATCCTTTCGGAGCCTGCGCTCCATGCGCACAAACTGGCCGACGGCAGGGTGAACTGGGACGTTATGAAGGCTTCGGAGGACGCTCCGGCTGAAGAGGAGGCCCCCGCCGATGCGGAACCTTCGTCGTTTCGCCTTTCGGTCCGCGACTTTAGGATCAGCGATGCGTCGATCCGTTACGAGGACGATTCGACGGGCATGCATTTCGCAACCGCGCCCCTGTCGCTCCGCCTGCGGGGCGATATGTCGGCCGCCCAGACCGACCTCGACCTGCGGCTGACGGCCAAGGGCATGCGTCTGGTTTCGGGCGGGATTCCGATGCTCAGCGGCGCCGAAGCGGAGCTGGATGCGGTGATTGCGGCCGACCTGGTGAACAACCGCTTTACCTTCTCGCACAATAAACTGCGCCTGAACGCCATCGAGGTAGGTCTCGACGGCTGGGTGGAGTTGAAAGACGACGCTGTGGCCATGGATATTACGGCCGGCTGCGACAAGGTGCAGTTCAAGGACGTGCTTTCGCTTGTTCCGGCCTTCTACACCCGCGACTTCCGCAGTCTTGCGGCCAGCGGCGAACTTTCGATGGCGCTCTGGGCGCGCGGCGAAATGCGCGGCGCGGCGCTTCCCGCGTTCGAACTCAAGACCGAGGTGCGCAACGGCAGTTTCCAGTACTCGTCGCTGCCCAAGGCGGTGGACGGCATCAATATCGCCGTCCGGATCGCCAATCCCGGCGGCGTGGCGGATAAAACCGAAATCGACCTCTCGAAATTTACGCTCCGGATGGCCGGGAATACGCTGTCGGCGTCGGCCTATGCGACCAACCTCGTCAGCGACCCGACATTCCGCGCCGTGGTGGACGGCCGCGTCGATCTGGGGGCTGTCAGGGAGGTGTACCCGCTTGAAAAGGGGATGGACCTGAGCGGCCTGATTACGGCCGACGTGAAGGTTTCGGGCCGCATGTCCGATATCGAAAAGAGCCGCTACGAGCAGATCGGCGCGTCGGGTACGTTCGTGGTCGAGAAACTGGGCCTGACCATGCCCGGGCTGCCTGCGGTCCATATCCGCCGCGCAGCCGCGACCATCACTCCCGCGTCCATGACGCTCGGTGAATTCGGCGTTACGATAGGGCAGAGCGATTTGGCGGCCAACGGCCAGCTTTCGGGCTACATCGGTTATCTGCTGCGGGGCGACATGCTTTCGGGCCGTCTCTATGTGAAGTCCGACCTGCTGGACCTGAATGAAATTATGAACGTCATGCCGGATTCCGCACCGGAAGAAACTGCGGCCGATGCGCCGGCTGAACCGACGACGGCCCTCGAAGTGCCGCGCAACCTGAATCTTTCGCTCAATACCGAACTGCAGAAAGTCCTTTTCCAGAAAATGACCGTATCGGGCATATCAGGGGAGATGCGCGTGGCCGGCGGTTCCCTTTCGCTCGACCGGCTGCGCATGCAGCTTTTCGGCGGCTCGGCGACCGCTTCGGGCAGCTACTCGACGGCGGCCGATCCGCAGCGTCCGGCGCTGAAACTGGCGCTGGGCCTTTCGGGAGCTTCGTTCTCCAGGACTTTCGACGAATTGGAGATGGTGCGGAAACTCGTGCCGGTGTTCTCCAAGACGGGCGGCGATTATTCGCTTTCGCTCGACATGACGACCGCGCTCGATTCGAAGATGGAACCCGACCTGCAGTCGCTCAACGCTACGGGAGAAATCAAATCGGCGAACATCCATATCCAGAACCTCGAAGCGTTCGATGCGCTGGCCAAGGCGCTCAACAACGATAATCTGCGGAAAATCGAAGCCAGGGACGTCGCTATCCGTTTCGCCATCAGGGACGGCCGGATCACGACCCAGCCGTTCGACCTGAAGATGGGCGACATAAAGATCAACATGTCCGGTTCGACGGGACTCGACCAGACCATCGACTATACGGCTAAGGTGGCCCTGCCTGCGGGTTCTGCGGGCGGTATCCTGGAGTCGGTCAATGTCGGCATAGGCGGCACGTTCACCTCGCCCAAGATCACGCTCGGCGTGAAGGAAGCGGCCGAGCAGGCCGTGAAGAACGTCATCGACCAGCAGATTCAGAAGCTCACGGGCAGCGAATCGCTCGGCGAGGAGATTCAGAAGCAGGCCGACAACCTGCGCAAGGAGGCCAAGCGGGCCGGCGACAAGCTGGTCGAAGCCGCCGAAGCGCAGCGCACGAAGCTCGTGGACGCCGCTAAGGAGAAGGGCGCATTGGCGAAACTGGCGGCCGAAAAGGCGGGCGATAAACTGGTTGACGAGGCTAAGAAGCAAGCCGGTAAACTCACTGCCGAAGCTGAAAAACAGATCGAAAAACTCACGGCGAAACAGGAATAGGGAATGTTTGTCATCTTCGCCGTCATTCTCGGAGGAATCGTCACGGGGCGCCTGCTGCAAAGCCGGCGCCTCGCGTTCGTCTCCCGGCTGATCGCCGTCATTATCTGGGCGTTGCTGTTCCTGCTCGGGCTGGAGGTCGGTTCCGATCCCGCCGTGGTGGGCGGTATGGCGACGCTGGGGCTTACCGCCTTCGTTATTTTCGTTTTCTCCGTAGCGGGAAGCATCGGGGCTTCGTGGCTGTTATGGCGGTGTATCCGGGGCCGCAGTGCCGCCGGGGCGGAGGGCGCCGGGGATTCGTTATATGCCGACTCCGTTTCGGGCGGGGTTTCCGGTGCCGGAAATGGGGCCTTCGGTGCGGATATTTCCTCCGGGACTGTTGCGGATCAAGCTTCCGAAGCGCTTCCGGATCCGGCTTTGCATCGGGCGGCGTGTTTGCCTGAACCTTCGGATTCGGCGGCGTGTGAGCAGACGCCGACACCTGCTTCTCCGGTCTCCGATCCGGAAAAACCGCTGTCGATGTGGAACGCTCTGAAAGGGAGTCTGGTGATCGTCGCCTTTTTTGTAGTCGGATGCGTCGCGGGACTTTTCACCTTGGTGCCGTTCGATGCGGCCGGGTCGCGTGTCAGTACTTATGTCCTCTATGCGCTGATGTTCTGCGTGGGCGTGACCCTGGGCCATGATAAAACCCTCGCAGGCCGCATCCGGCGGCTCGATCCGCGGCTGGCGTTGCTGCCTGTGATGACGGCTGTCGGAACGCTGGCGGGTGCGGCGCTCGCCGCGCCGCTTTTGTCGCCGCTGGCCGTAACAGACACACTGGCCGTCGGTTCGGGCTTCGGCTATTATTCGCTGTCGAGCATCTTTATCGCCGACTTCCGGGGTGCGGAGCTGGGAACCGTCGCCCTGCTGTGCAACGTTATGCGCGAAATCTTCACGCTGCTGGCCGTACCTCTGGTCGCCCGGTGGTTCGGGCCGCTGGCGGCTGTCTCGACCGGCGGAGCGACGACCTTCGATACCACGCTGCCCGTCATTACGCAGGCGGCCGGAAAGCCCTATGCCGTGGTTTCGATCTTCCACGGCTGTATGCTCGATTTCAGCGTCCCGTTTCTGGTGACGTTTTTCTGTACCCTGTAATCCTTTACTCACTGACAAAAAGCCCCGCCGGAGCGGGGCTGTGTCTGTTGTCGAAACCGATATTGTGAGCGTAGTCGGAACCGCAGCGGCGGACGACCGTCCGGAAATTCGGATTGCGCTGGAAATCAGGTCCGATGCTGATTCTGATTCCGGCCGCGGAAGTCTTATTTCCGGATATAAGTCTGCAACGCCGCGACGTATTCGGCGAAGGCGTCGCGTCCCGTGTCGGTGATGCGGCAGACGGTGCAGGGCATCTTGCCCCGGAAGGTCTTTTCTATTTCGATGTAATTCGCTTTGGCCAGCTTGTCCAGCTGTACCGAAAGGTTGCCTGCCGTGGCTCCGGTCTGCTGCCGGATGAAGACAAAGTCGGCGCTCTCGACCCCTACGAGGATCGACATCACCGCCAGGCGCAGTTCGGAGTGCAGCAGGGGATTGAGTTCTTTAAACACGGTTCCGGCGTTCGTTATAGCGCAGTACGAGTCCTGTTCCGAAGAACAGGATGACGGCGGCGGCAAGGGTGAGTATGAATTGGGAAACCGTCTCTCCATCTGCGGCCGCGCGGAAAATCCATGCGGCGAGAAATGCCCCCGAAATGCTGATGACGAGCAGTCCGGCCAGCGATCCGCTCTGGTTCGATCGGTTGGTTTCGCTGCGGCGGAAGAGTTCGCCCGTGACGCCCGCCGCAATGGCCGCGCCCATGGTCAGCAGTCCCATGACGGGCAGCCGCATCCCGTCGCCCGTGGCGGCATATCCCGCAGTGTAGAGGCATACGCCGAGCGCATAGGCCCAGACGTTCATCAGGGTCCGGTCATTGACCGTGACCGTGCGGTGGCTTCTGTAATGGAAATAGAGCGTAACTGCTCCGGTCAATACGCCTGCAAGGACCAGCAGCAGCGTCATATCCCGTCCTGTCGCCTGCCGAATGACGTAATCCGCCGTTATGACGGCCAGGGCCAGCAGCCCTGCGCCGAAGAAAAGCGTGCTGCGCACGAAGCTCAGTTTGCGGCGCTGCGCTTCGAGCGAGCGGGCGATCAGGTCCAACGCCTCTTTTTCGGACATTTTCTGTTCTTCCATGCGGTTATCGGTTCGGATGGTTCGACTTGTAGTTGAGGATATGCCCCGGGATGATCATCATCACGACAAACCCGGCGATAAAGAGCGCGGGCACCCAGTAACCCGTCGCGGCGAGCGATACGGGGGCGAGGACGATCGCTGCGGCCCCGCCGACGGCGGCCGGGGCGAAACGGATGATAAGCCCCGTAATGGCCGTTCCCATGCCCATCATCAGCAGGATGATGAACAGGATCGGGACCGGCATGTCGCTGAATATCGAGAGCAGGCTGACGAACCACGCCGTGAGCCCCATTACCAGCCATACCTGGCCGATTACGCGGTCGATGAAGGTGTAAACCTTGCCGCCGGTCGCTTTGGGCATCGTCAGCAGGCTCAGTGCAGTTCCGAAGAGGGGCAGCAACAGCCACAGATAGTACCAGTTCCGGCCCGGAAAGAACGCGTAGGCCGCCCATACGGCGAGCGTCGTTATGACGGTCGAATAGCCCCATATGAGGAACGGCCGTCCGGAGTTGCGGACGATGCGGCTGCGGGTGTTGTCGATCATGCGGCCTATGACCGCAATGCTCTCGGCGGCGTTCAGCTGCCGAGCCGCCGCAGTGTCGCCGTCCGTTGGCTCAGGGCCGCCGTCCGGCTGCGGCCGGAATGCCTCTTTAACGTCGCTGCGGGAATGCCTGTAACGGTAATTGAGAATATGTCCCGGGATGATCGCCATCAGGACGAAGGCCGCCAGAAACAGTCCGACGTGCCAGTTGCCGGTGACGACGAGCGAGACCGACGCCAATACGATTCCGGCGATGCCGCCCGCCACGCCGGGTTTGAAGCCGATAATCAGGTTGTTGATCGTCGTCCCCAGTCCGATCATCAGCAGTACGGTGAAAGCCACCGGAAACCGTACGACGAAGCATATCGCCAGCGTGCTTATCAGCAGGGTCGCGGGTCCTATGACGCTCCAGATGAGGTTGAGTACGCGGTCGATATAGGTGTGTACTGAGCCTTCGGCTGTTTTGGGGCGCGTGAAGTACATCAGCGCGCCGCCCAGGAGGGGCAGCATGAACCAAAGGTAGTTCCAGCGGATGTCGTTGGACCAGGACGCTGCGGCCCATACGGCGATCAATGTCGCGGCGGTCGCATAGCCCCATGCCAGAAACGGTCGTCCGGCATTGCGGACCATGCGGCTGCGGGTGTTTTCGATCATCCGCCCGATGAGCGCCAAACTCTCGGCGGCGTCCAGTTTTTTATCTTCCATGTCTGTCGGATTTCGGGGTTAAAGTTACGAATTTATTTCGATTGTTCCTCGCTTTTCATCAGGCGCCTGCGTTCGCTCTCCCCGGCGCTTTCGACCGTACGGGCGCGGAAACGTTTTCCCGAACGGAAGTTCCATGCTGCGCCGGCTTTCCACGTACGTCCCGCCCATGCCGAACGGCCCCGGAGCGTGCGGCGCATGTTTTCTGTTTCGGAGACGTACTCCACGCCGCAGTCGGTGAGGTTCGATGCGGTGACGAAAAACGTCAGCCGCTTGTCGCAGAACTGTTTCTTGACGGTCGCCGCAAGCGTGTGGCGCGGCCCGACTTCGCTGTTGCCCGAGTAGAGACGGCTCTGGCCCCGGTAGACCGCTTCGAGGTAAAAGCCTTTCGGAAGCGTAAACGCCGCCGTGGCGTCGGTGAAGAGCAGGCAGTGGGTTGCAGGATCGTCCGTGCGGGCGAGCCGGATACGCTGCACCACGCCCACGGCATTGACCGTGAGGTTCCACCAGCGGGTGATCTTCAGCGGAATGCCCGCCGCGGCGAACCAATGGTTTTCGGTGTAATGGTTTTCGGGGCGGATGTAAACGATGTCGGGATCGGACTGGTCCGTGCGGGCTATTTCGCGGATCAGGTCGCGGTGCAGGTTGCCGCCGACGGTCAGCGTGTATCGGTAACGCCATATCGCGGTGAGCGAGAAACGCTGTATGTAGGTCGGCCGCAGCGAGGGATTGCCCGACTGCCAGCTGTATTCCGACACCTGGAATCGCGCGGGATTCAGCGCGGGGAACGAGGGCCGTTCGATGTTGCGGCTCCACTGCGCCGCGAGCATCCATGTCCGCAGGTCGTTGAACGCATAGCTGGCCGAAAGACTCGGAAACAGGCTGAAATAGGAGCGGTCCAGTTCCCGCGATGCGACGGAGGTGTATTCGCCCCGCAGTCCGGCCGAAAGTTCCCAGCGTCCGGCCGCGAATCCCAGCGAGGCGTAAACTCCGCCGATCTGTTCGGTGTAACGCTGGTCGTAGCCGTATTCGGGCGCCTCCTGCCATGCCTGGCCGCGGCGAACTTCGTAACGGCTGTCGTCGTCCATGCCGTTGCGGGTGTAGCGCACGCCTGTGCGCAGGGTGAGGCCGTGCGGCAGTTTGCGGGTCAGCCCGGCGTCGGCGGTCAGGATGTCGTAGGCGGAGCCTGTCGCGGAGCGGTAGAGCGTGTCCCGTGCCGAATCCGGCGCGGCGATCGTCGTCCGGTATACATTCTCGCCGTCGGCGGTCTGGCGCGTGTAATCGGCTATCAGTTTGAATTGGGAGCCCAGCGTATCGATTTTCCAGATGTAATTGACCGTTGCGGTCAGCGTCTTCCCGTCGCCGTGCTGCCTGTAGCGGCTGACGCTCGCCGTTTCGCCCAGAACGGTACGGGCCAGCGTCGGAATCCGGCTGCTGCGGCCGGCGTATTCGATGTCGAGACCTACGGTGTGGCGCGGACCGGGATCGAAGATCGCGGCGATGCGTCCGCGCCCATAATTGCCGCGTCCGTCGGCGTCGCTCGTGCCAGAAAAGGGAATGTCGGCGTCGGTGTAGCCGCGTGTTTCGGTGAAGCGGCTGTCGTTGCGGGGCGCGAAGGCGCCCGATGCAGAGGCGTTCAGCGTCCAGCGTCCCGTGCGGATGCCGATGCGTCCCGAAGGCGCATAGTTTGCGATATAGCCGCCCTGCGTCGTGGCGGCCTGCAGGCTGCCGTCAAGACCGTCGTTGCGGTTGCGCCGCAGGGTGACGAGGATCACTCCGCCCCGGGCGTCGGCCGCGAATTCGGCTCCGGCCAGCGGCACGACTTCGATGCGGGCGATGTCGGCGGCCGTGAGACTGCGCAGGAAGGATGCGGTCTCTTCGGCTGAGCCTTTCAGCTCGCGGCCGTCTACATAGACCTTCGCCCCGCCGGCGCCGTTGATCGTGATGCTGTTGTCGCTGATCCACACGCCGGGCGCCCGGGCCAGCAGTTCTGCGCCGTCCTGGCCTGCGAACGCGGGCGAATCGCCGACATGGACCACGAAACGGTCGGCTTCGCGCGTCACGGTTTCCGCCGTCACCGTCACTTCGCCGATCCCGACCGGGCGAAGCGGCAGATCGCCCAGTTCGACGTCGGCCGCACCTGCGCCGACCGGCTGTTCGAGGGGCTGGTAGGAGACGTGTCGCAGCGTAAGCGTATAACGTCCCGTGTCGGCCTGCACGGCGAACCGTCCGGCTTGGTCGGTCGTCGTTCCGGCCGCCTGCCGCCCGTCGCGCAGCAGTACGACAGTAGCGCAGCCGACTGGGGCGGTGCCGTCCGAGACCCGTCCGCGGACGAGTCGCTGTGCGGCGGCGGGAAGGGCCGCGGCGAAGAGGAGGAGTATGGCCAGTGCGCAGCGCATCGTTTTATTCTTCGGCGGGGTAGTAGAGCTTTATCGTCACGGCGTTATGCTCTGCGGGCAGTTTGCACTTTTTCGCGGCGTATCCTTCGGCCGGGCCGCGTTCGCCCATCTTCATTTTGTAGTCGCCGTCCTCGTCGTGGAAGAGCGAAACCTCGGCCGCATCGGCGTCGATGCCTTCGAGCGTTACCACGACTTTGCCGGCTTTGGCGGGCGACATGCCGTAAACGGGCTGTTCCTGCCCGGCGACTTTCGCCATCACCAGGATACTGCCTTTGTCGCTGCGGATGTCCGCTGCGGTGATTTCGAGGGTTTTGGCCGCAGCGGCCGCGGATGCCAGCGCAAAGACGGCTGTCAGGAAGAGGTGCAGTGTTTTCATGGTGTCGGAATTTTTAGCGGTAATTGTTTTCGTCGTCGCAGTCGGTGAGGCGCCAAACCAGCGATAAAACTAGATTCAGTCCCCATCCTGCGGCGACCCATGCCACCCACCAGTAATGGGGCGAGGTCTGCCAGTTGACAAAGGCGAGGAAGGCGCAGACCACGAAGTAAGTGGTGATGCGGCGGGCGAACCAGCGGCCGAAAAGGCGGCGTTTGTCGGAGGGGGTGTTCGTGAGTTCCATGGTATTCGGTTTTAAAATTCTGGTGTTGTGTTGTAAATCTGTTGCGAATATAAAGTAGTTTATAAAATAAACCAAATTTTTCAGCAGGTTTTTTTCGAAAAAAACAGATACCTATATTAATCGATGGAAATTTTCCGGTTTCCGGCGGCCGTTGTCAGCCGAAAAATCGTAAATTTGTGGAAATTTGATACTGACCCGTTATGAAAAGATTCCTTCTGCTTTTTATCTCTCTTGGGACCGTTTGGGGTCTCTCGGCTAAAATCCGGCTGCCCGAAATCATCGGCAACGACATGGTGCTTCAGCAAAATGCCGAAGTGCGGTTGTGGGGCTGGGCCGAGCCGTATGCTGCAGTGACGGTCGAGACTTCGTGGAGCGGTAAATCCACGGTGAAGAGCGACGCCGACGGTCGCTGGGCCGTATCGGTCCGGACGCCGGCCGGAAGTTACGAACCGCAGCGGATTACGTTCGCCAGCGGCGACCGCGTGACGTTCGATCGCGTGCTGATCGGCGAAGTCTGGTTTGCCGGAGGACAGAGCAATATGGAGATGCCGCTCGGCGGTTTCTGGCAGTGTCCGGTTACGGATGCGAACGAGATCATCGCCCGTGCAGGCGCCAAAAGCGGTAAAATTCATTATGTGAAGATTCCGCATGCCGCCGCTTATACGCCGCAGGACCGGACAGCAGGACGGTGGACGCCCTGCACGACCGCGACCGCGCCGAAATTCACCGCCGCGGGTTACTTCTTCGCCGAAATGCTCAACGACGTACTCGGCGTTCCGGTCGGCATCATCGACTGTTCGTGGGGCGGAAGCCGTGTCGAAAGCTGGATGAGCCGCGAAACGCTGAGCGGCTATTCCGACATCGACCTGACCGAAGAGGGGATATCCCGGGTTGCGCAGCACCTGCGTCCAATGGTCATGTACAATGCCATGCTCCGTCCGGTGGCGGGCTATACCGTCCGCGGATTCCTCTGGTATCAGGGCGAATCGAACGTCGGCCGCTACATGGATTACGCCGCGCGGCTGGCCGATATGGTATCGCTGTGGCGCGGATTGTGGGCGCAGGACGACCTGCCGTTCTATTACGTCGAGATCGCTCCCTTCGAGTACGGCAACGGAAAATCGCCCTACCTGCGCGAAGCGCAGTGCCGGGCGCAGGAGCTGATTCCCAACAGCGGCATGATCTGCACCAACGATCTTGTGGAGCCTTATGAGTTTTGCAATGTTCACCCGAAGAACAAGCGGGATGTGGGGTATCGGCTGGCCTTCACGGCGCTGAACAAAACCTACGGGATGAAAGAGATAGCCTGCCAAAGCCCGCAGTACGAGTCGATGGAGATTCGCGACGGCAAAGCCCATGTCAGGTTCAAGTATATGGATCAGGGTTTCAACCGGATGGCCGACATCCGCGGATTCGAGATCTGCGGGGCCGACAAGGTCTTTTATCCGGGCGATGCGGTCGTCGAAAACCAGTCGGGTCTGATTGTTTCGTCGGAGAAAGTGCCGGAACCCGTGGCCGTGCGTTATTGCTTCCGCGATTTCCAGCCGGGCAATCTGGGCGATACCCGGGGACTGCCGGTCGTTCCTTTCCGTACGGACGATTTCTGAGCCTGTCCTGCGTGTTGCCGGAAATAATAAACCCGCTCTGCCGAGAGCGGGTTTATCGTTATTTGGCGGGCACTTCCTTCAGCACCACGTCCGCCCATTCGGGATGACGGTAGATGTACTGTGCGACGAAAGGGCACTGGGGAATCATCGGCAGTTTCTTGGCGCGGAGGTCCTCCAATACGGCGCGTGTCAGCTCCGAACCGATGCCCTGCCCTTCGTATTTTTCGGGCACTTCGGTGTGCGTCAGGACGATGAATCCCTGCGCTTTGATATATTCGATCATGGCGAGGTCGCCGCCGAGGTCGAATTCGTATCGCTTTTTCGCGGCGTTGTCGATCAGTTCGTGTTTCTTTTCCATAACCTTGAATTTTAGATGTTGGCTTTATGGCTTCAAATATAATTCCTAAACGGGAAAATTGTTACTTTTGCAGGCAGAATATGGACAACATTTCCGACATATTACTGGACTGGTACGTCCGGCACGGCCGGGACCTGCCCTGGAGGCGTACCCGCGATCCTTACCGCATCTGGCTTTCCGAGGTTATTCTCCAGCAGACCCGCGTCGCGCAGGGCATGGGCTATTACCTGCGCTTTACGGAACGGTTTCCCGATGTCGGGTCGCTGGCCGCCGCTCCGCAGGACGAGGTACTCAAACTGTGGCAGGGACTCGGTTATTACAGCCGGGCCCGCAACCTGCATGCCGCGGCGCGGCAGATCGTGGAGCGGTTCGGAGGTGTGTTTCCCCGGACTTACGACGAAGTTCGCTCGCTGCGGGGCGTCGGAGACTATACTGCCGCGGCCGTTTGCTCGGCCGCTTATGACACCCCTTGCGCCGTACTCGACGGCAATGTTTTTCGGGTGCTGGCGCGGCTTTTCGATATCGACGTTCCGATCGACTCCACGGCCGGAAAGCGTACGTTCGCCGAACTGGCGCAAACGCAGCTCGATATCCGACGTCCGGGACGTTACAATCAGGCAGTTATGGATTTCGGCGCGCTGCAATGTACGCCGGCGCAGCCCGGCTGCGATGACTGTCCGCTCGCGGCCCGCTGTCTGGCTCTGGCCGCAGGAACGGTTGCCGAACGGCCCGTCAAGCAGGGGAAAACCAAAGTGCGCGACCGTTGGTTCAACTACCTGCACGTCACATGCGGCGACGGGACCTTGTTGCGGCGGCGCGGAGAAGGCGACATCTGGCAGGGATTGTACGAATTTCCGATGATCGAGACGGACCATGCGGCGGATTTTTCGGAATTAACCGGTTCGGAAGGGTTCCGAACCTTGTTGGGCGGCGTCGAATGGCGTCTGCTGCGGAGCGTCGGAATGCCGAAACACCAGCTCTCGCACCAAACCCTGCATGCGGTGTTCCATCGCATCGAAACCTCCTCCCCGGTGGATTTTCCCTCCGTGCCGACCGTTTCGCTGGGCGACTATGCCGTACCGCGGCTGATCGACCGTTATCTGGACCGGCAGTCGTGACGAATCCCTGCCTCGGCAGGGATTCGTCTTGTGCGTAAACGCCGCCGGGAACGGCGTATCTTGTCAGCGTATCTATCCCGTCAGCGTATCAGATACCAGATATAGGCGACGTATATCGCCAGGAAGATCGAGCCCTCCCAGCGGTCGATCTGTTTCCTGCGGAAGGTGAACGCCGTCAGCAGCAACAGCAGGGAACTCAGTACCACCATCAGGATATCGGTCGTCGTGATGCCGCCCATCGTCAGCGGGCGGATTGTCGCGCTCACGCCGAGGATCAGCAGGATATTGGCGATGTTGGACCCGATGACGTTGCCCAGCGCCATCTCGGATTTGCCTTTCAGCAGCGATACGACCGACGAAGCCAGCTCGGGCAGCGACGTGCCGCCCGCGACGAGCGTAATGGCGATTACCGATTCGCTGATGCCCAGCCTGCGGGCGATTTCCGTGGCGTTTTTCAGGAACATGTCGCCGCCGAAAATCAGTCCGGCAAGTCCTCCGGCGATCATGACGACCGCCAGCCACAGGGGCGTCGGCTTTTTAGCGTTTGCATCGGCGGGCGCCGCTTCGGGCCGTTTCGTGGTGCGTATCGTGAACCACATCAGCGCGATGTAGAGCGCCACCATGACCATACCGTCTATGCGGCCGATCCTGTCCGTCGCTCCCGCGCATATCAGGCGGTCCGAAGTGACGGCCAGCAGGATGAGCGACGCGGCCATGCCGAACGGAATGTCGCGCCGGATGTTGCTTCGGGTGAGGGCCAGCGGCCGGATCAGGGCGCAGATGCCGAGGATCAGAAAGACGTTGAAAAGGTTCGAGCCGACGACGTTGCCGATCGCCACGTCGCTGTTGCCCGCCGCGGCCGATAGTACCGAGACGACCAGTTCGGGCGTCGAGGTGCCGACGGCGACGATCGTCAGGCCGATAATGAATTCCGGGACCCGGAAACGTTGCGCGACGACGGCCGAGCCGTCCGTCAGAAAATTGGCGCCGGCGAGAATAAGTCCCAGTCCGACGATCAGCAGCAGAATGTCCAAGGAAATGAATTTTTAATTGTTAATCGGCTGATTATGCGAGCAGAATCAGACTGACGGCCATCAGCGCCATGCCGGCCACGACGCCGTAAATCGAAATGTGGGCTTCGCCGTATTCGCGGGCGGCGGGCAGCAGTTCGTCGATCGAAATGAAGACCATGATTCCCGCAACTCCGGCCAGGATGCACCCCATCAGCGTCGGCGACATGAAGGGCATCAGCACCAGCCATGCAAGGATGGCTCCGACCGGTTCGGCGAGACCCGACAGCAGCGAAAGTTTGAACGCCTTTTTACGGTCGCCCGTGGCGTAGAAGATCGGAATCGAGACCGCAATGCCTTCGGGAATATTGTGGATGGCGATTGCCACGGCGATCGCCACGCCCAGCGCCATGTTGTCCACGGCCGATGTGAAGGTGGCGATGCCTTCCGGGAAGTTGTGAATACCGATGGCCAGCGCCGTCATTACTCCCATGCGCATCAGTTTGGGATTGCGGGGCTGTTTGTCCATCTCCTCGACCATGTGGGCTTCGTGGGGGTTCTCGAAGGAGGGAACCAGCCGGTCGATGACGCCGATGAGCAGGATGCCCGCGAAGAAACTGGCGACGGTGACGATTACGCCCAGATGTGCGCCCCATTCCGCCGAAAGGGCGATCTGCGCCTGCTGGAAC
>CAKVKI010000007.1 GCA_934754975.1 uncultured Alistipes sp.
GAAATTCTCGATGTCGGTGCTGGCCTGCAACCTCTCACAGGAGGTAAACGGCGTGTCGTGGCTCCACGGCGAGGTGTCGAAAGAGATCCTGGGCAACATGTGGCCGGGCTACTTCAAAAACGAGCTTCACATCGGGTACGTCACCAACGGCGTGCATTTCCCGACCTGGATCGCGACCAGCATGCGCCGCCTGTACGCCCGTTATTTCGCCGACGGATTCGAAGGACACACCTACGACATCCCGGCATGGCAGAAGGTGCATCAGATTCCCGACGAGGAGTTGTGGAACGAGCGCATGTACCTCAAGAACAAGCTTGTCAAGCATATCCGCCGCCGTTACAGCGACCCCAACCAGGTGCGTCTCGACTCGCCGCGCCAGATGATCCAGATCATCGAGGGCATCAAGCCCGACGTGCTGACCATCGGTTTCGCCCGCCGCTTCGCGACCTACAAGCGCGCCTACCTGCTGTTCACCAACCTCGACCGGCTGTCGTCGATCGTGAACAACAAGGAGCGTCCCGTACAGTTCATCTTCGCGGGCAAGGCGCACCCCAACGACAAACCGGGGCAGGACCTGATCAAGCGGATCGTCGAAGTGGCCGCCATGCCGCAGTTCGTGGGCAAGATCCTCTTCCTGCAGAATTACGACATGGAGCTGGCCCGCCGCATGGTACAGGGCGTGGACGTATGGCTCAACACCCCGACCCGTCCGCTCGAAGCGTCGGGCACGTCAGGCGAAAAGTGCGTCATGAACGGCGTACTGCAGTTCTCGGTACTCGACGGCTGGTGGGTCGAGGGCTACAAGGAGGGCGCCGGATGGATGCTGCCCATGGAACGCACGTTCGCCGATCAGGGCTACCAGGACGAACTCGACGCCGAAATAATTTACAACACCATCGAAGAGCAGATCGTGCCGAAATATTACGACCGCGGCAGCGACGGCATACCTCACCAGTGGGTGGACTCGGTCAAAAAGTGCGTCGCCGACATCGCTTCGAACTTCACGACCAACCGCATGCTGGGGGATTACGAGGAGCGGTTCTACAACAAACTCGCGGCCCGCAAGCACGAAATCGTCGAGGGCGGCTACATGCTGGCCCGCGAGATTGCGGCGTGGAAGCGCAAAGTATCGGCCGCATGGGACAAGATCCGCGTGATCGACGTACAGCGCGTGAGGATCGACGACGAGGCGATCTTCGTCGGTGAAAAGTACCATTTCGAAGTGACGGTGGACATCGCCAATCTCCGGCCCGAGGATATCGGCGTCGAGATGGTCATCGCCCAGCAGATCGTCGGCGGCAGCAAGGTGAACGTAACCCGCACGATCGAACTGAAACATGCCAAAACCGACGGCAGCCGCGTAACCTATGCGCTGGATTACACTCCCGACGAGGCGGGTACGTTCGACGTAGCGCTGCGTCTCTATCCCTACAATCCGCACCTGCCGCACCGCATGGATTTCGCATTGGTGAAATGGGCTTAGCAAATTTGGCGTGAATAATGTTAAAAAAGGTATTAATTTACGGTTATCGGGTATTATTTATCTGAAAATTTTAATATCTTTATAGGACGAACAGCATTTTTAAGAAAGATATGTCAGCACTTACTTTCGACAAAAGCGAATTGGGCAATCTGGAGTACTCCCTCCAGCGCGAGATGCTCTCAACGGACCGTATCGGCGGCTACATGAGTACGACGATCGTCTGCTGCAACACCCGCCGCTATCACGGACTGATGGTGGCTCCCGTCGACGACAGCAGCCGGACTTACGTCCTGCTCTCGTCGCTCGACGAGACCGTGGTGCAGCACGACCAGACATTCAACCTGGCACTGCACCGTTTCAAGGGAGTATACGAGCCGCGCGGCCACAAGTACATCACCGATTTCGAGTATACGCCCACGCCCACGATCACGTACCGCGTAGGCGGCGTAATCCTCAAAAAGGAGATGCTGTGGATACACAAGCGGACGCAGCTGATGATTCGCTACACGCTCGTGGACGCCCACTCCGAAACCCGGCTGCGGCTGCGCCCGTTCCTCGCGTTCCGCGACAAGCATGCGCTGACGCACGCCAATATGGACGCCGACGGACACTCCTACCCCGCCGTAAACGGCGTGAAATGCCGTCTTTACAACTCGTTCCCGTGGCTCTACCTCCAGACGAGCAAACCCGGCACGGAGTTCGTGCCCGCACCCGACTGGTATTACGGATTCGAATACCAGCAGGATCTGGCCCGCGGATACGAAGGGCACGAAGACCTGCTCACGACGGGCTATTTCGAAGCGGAGCTTAAGAAAGGCGAAAGCATCATCTTCTCGGCGTCGCTCGACGAAATGGGTTCGACCAAGACCATCGAAGAGGTTTTCGCCGCATCGATTGCGCGGCGAACGCATAAGATCGACTTCATCAGCTGTCTCGAACACTCGGCGCGGCAGTTCCTGATCCGCCGTCCGGGCGACCGGACCGAAGTGGTTTCGGGATATCCGTGGCACGGAGTGGCAGGCCGCCAGACCTTTATTTCACTCCCGGGCATCACCCTCGAACAGGGACACAAGGAGGACTGTATCGACGCGCTGGATACGATGGTGCGGGAGATGCGCGACGGAATGTTCACCAGCAATGCGTCGGCGGCGGTTGCGGCCGACGCTCCCCTGTGGTTCTTCTGGACGCTCCAGCAGCTCGAACGCGAGACGGGAGCCAAAGAGATCTGGGAGAGTTACGGCCCGGCCATGAAAGACATCCTGGAGAACTACCGGCAGGGAATCGACGGCCGCGTGGCGCTGCACGACAATGGCCTGATATGGGCTTCCGCCGAAGAGGTGCCGCTGACGTGGATGAATTCGATGATCGGCGGACGTCCCGTCACCCCGCGCAACGGCTATCAGGTCGAGGTAAACGCCTTGTGGTACAACGCCGTATGCTATGCGCTCGAACTGGCCGGCAAATACGGCGGCAAAACGGACAAGGCCTTCGTCAAGGCATGGGCCTCGCTTCCGGCCCGCACGCAGGAGTCGTTCCTCGAACTGTTCCGCCTGCCGGAAGGTTATCTGGCCGATTTCGTGGACGGAAACGGTCCCGACAAATCGACGCGCCCCAACATGATCGTCGCCTGCGGCCTGAATTACAAGATGCTCGACGAAGCGATGCAGCTGGAGGTGATCCGCACGGTGCGCCAGCACCTACTCACCCCGAAGGGACTGCGGACACTGTCGCCCCGCAATCCGCTCTACAAAGGTTCGCAGGAAGGCATGCCCGACGAGCGTGATTTCGCCGCCAAAAACGGCTCGGTGTGGCCGTGGCTGCTGCCGTTCTACATCAAGGCCTGCTTCGACATCGACGGCGACGCATTCCTGCCGCAGGCCGAGGAGGCGCTGGCCAACTTCGACGAGGATATCCAGCGTTACGGCATCGGCTCGATCTGCGAACTCTACGACGCCGACCCGCCCTACGCTTCGCGCGGAGCTATTTCGCAGGCATGGAGCGTCGGAGCCGCACTGGACATCTACCGCATGATCCGCGAACGGAGCAAAGAGGAGGAACCCCAAGCGGTAAAAGCCGCGAAGAAAGGCGCCAAAACGAACAGTCCGGAGAAGAAAAAGCCGGCAAAAACCACAGCAAAAGGCACGAAAGTAGGAGCCAAAGCAACAGCCCCGAAATCCAAAACAGCCGGAGCATCGGACAAAATCGCGGAGAAGAGAGCGAAAACCGCCGAAAAACAAGCGGCGAAACCAAAGACGAAAGCGGCTGCAAAAAGCGCCGGAAAAACAGTAAAAACCACCACCGAGAGTCCGGACAGGGCGAAAGCCCCGAAGACCGCGGCGAAAAAGGCCGCACCGAAAGCAGCGGCGAAGAAAGCCGCAAAGAAATAAAGGCAATAAAATGAAAGGAGTTAAGATATGAGAGTTTTAATGTTCGGTTGGGAGTTTCCTCCCCACATCGCGGGCGGTCTGGGAACGGCGTGCTACGGCATGACCCGCGGTCTGGCGCGCAATGACGTAGATGTCACGTTCGTGGTTCCCCACGCTTACGGCGACGAGGACCAGCGTTTCACACACGTAATGAACGCCAGCGACGTGGAGGCTCTCTACGGTTCGACCGGCAGCGGGGCCGACGACATTCTCGAAAAGATGTCGTTCATCCATATCGATTCGAACATGGTGCCCTACATCTCCCCCGAGGAGTACGAGCAGTACCACGAACACTATGTCAAATCGGGCCAGCAGGTCTGGTCCACGACCGACGCCTGGAAACAACGTTACACGTTTTCGGGAAAGTACGGCGCCAACCTCATGGAAGAGGTGGCCCGTTACGCCGTGGTGGCCGCACAGGTCGCCAAGGACCTCGAAGGCCAGTTCGACGTGATCCACGCCCACGACTGGCTCACCTACTATGCCGGCATCGCCGCCAAGCGCGTATCGGGCAAACCGCTCGTGGTACACATGCACGCCACGGAATACGACCGCAGCGGCGAGAACGTCAATACGCAGGTCTATGCCATCGAGCGGGCGGGCATGCACGCCGCGGACCGTGTGATCGCCGTTTCGAACCTCACCCGCAACATCGTCATCAACCGCTACGGCGTTCCGGCCGAAAAGGTCGTGACGGTACACAACGCCGTGCGTTTCGCCGGCGGTCCCTGCAAAATGCCCGAACGCGGCGTGAAGGACAAGATCGTCACCTTCCTGGGACGCATCACCTACCAGAAAGGCCCCGACTACTTCGTCGAAGCGGCCGCCAAAGTACTCAAGCGCGTGCCCAACGTACGTTTCGTAATGGCCGGCTCGGGAGACATGATGAACCACGTCATCCGCCGCGTAGCGCGGCTGGGCATCTCCGACCGCTTCCACTTCACGGGATTCCTGCGCGGTGAGGACGTACACAAGATGTTCCAGCTGTCGGACGTATACGTCATGCCTTCGGTTTCGGAACCGTTCGGCATTTCGCCCCTCGAAGCGATGCGCTCGAACGTGCCGGTAATCATCTCCAAACAGAGCGGCGTGGCCGAAGTACTCGATTTCGCCGTGAAGGTCGATTATTGGGACGTGGACGCGCTGGCCGACGCCATTTACGGGCTGATCAAATACCCTGCCCTGTCGGGTATGTTCGCGTCGAAAGGACTCGAAGAGGTCACCAACCTCAAGTGGAACGACGCCGCAGCCAAGATAAAAACCGTATACGAAGCGGCGATTGAAGAGAACAAAAAACAATAAAATACAGATACCCTATGAAAACCGTCTGCTTATATTTTCAGGTACACCAGCCATGGCGACTGAAGAAGTACCGCTTCTTCAACATGGGCAAGGACCACAACTACCTGGACGACCTCCTGAACCGCTCGATCATGCAGAAAGTCGCCCGGCAGTGCTATCTGCCGATGAACGCCCTGCTGCTGAAGTTGATCAAGGAGAACAAGGGTAAATTCCGCTGTTCGTTCTCGATCACGGGCATCGCCGTCGAGCAGTTCCGCGCCTTTGCGCCCGAGGTTCTCGAATCGTTCAAGGAGCTGGCCGCCACGGGATGCGTGGAATTTCTGGCCGAGACCTACTCCCACTCGCTGGCGTCGCTGGCGTCGCAAGAGGATTTCACCGAACAGGTGAAGCTCCATACGGCGATGATCAAGAAGGAGTTCGGCGTGAAGCCCACCGCGTTCCGCAATACCGAGCTGATCTACTCCGACGAGATCGGCGCCATGGTCGCCGACATGGGGTTCCGCACAATGCTGGCCGAAGGCGCCAAACACATCTTGGGCTGGAAGTCGCCCAACTACGTCTATGCCAACGCCATCGACCAGAAGCTGCGCCTGCTGCTGCGCAACTACAAGCTCTCGGACGACATCGCGTTCCGCTTCTCGAACCGCAATTGGGAAGACTGGCCGCTGACGGCGGACAAATATGTGAAATGGCTCTCTTCGGACGAGACGCCGGGCGAGGTCATCAACCTCTTCATGGATTACGAGACGTTCGGAGAACACCAGACCGCAGACACGGGAATTTTCGAATTCATGCGGTCGCTCCCCAAAGCGATCCTCGCCAAAAAGAACGACATGGAATTCGCTACCGTAAGCGAAGCCGCCAAGAAGTACCAGCCGGTGGCCGTACTGCACTGTCCGCACGTAATGTCGTGGGCCGACGAGGAGCGCGACGTGACGGCCTGGCTCGGCAACGAACTGCAGAACGAAGCGTTCTCGAAACTGTACGCCCAGAAAGAGAAGGTCGCCGCCCTGAAAAGCCCCGATTTCGACTATGTATGGAGTTTCCTGCAGACTTCGGACCATTTCTACTACATGGCGACCAAATGGCTGTCGGACGGCGACGTACACTCCTACTTCAACCCTTACGACTCGGCATACGACGCTTTTATCAACTACATGAACGTCCTTTCGGACTTCATCATCGAGTTGGACCAGGCCGTAGCTGCCAAAGCCGCCAAAGTAAAATAAGAGTAAAAAAACTGCCTGGACCCGACGAACGGCACAGTACCGCAGACGGCGAAACACCCGCAATCCCGCCGGACGGCAGTTCAGGGAAACAAACAGGGAAGCCGTCACGGCAGACAATAGAACAGTCAGGAACTTACGTTCCTGACTGTTTTTCATACTCCCGAACCATCCCGCCGGAGCTGGTTCCGGGAGTAAAAATATTATTTTCCGAAAAAGTTTCGCCCGGATATACACCGGAAACTTTATTTGCTTACATTTGGGCGAATTTAGCAACCCACCGAGCGCACACATGAACAGCGTTTTTATCCTGCTGGACACTCTCCACGCATGGAAACCCTACTATGAAACGGACAGCATCCTGACCGTTTCCGACTACCTCGAACACAAATACGGAACGAAAGATCCGCGGCTGGTCATCAACCTCGCCGACGACTACTCCTACAACTCCTCGGGCTACTATTGCTCGCTGCTGGCACAGGCCCGCGGACACAGGGCGCTCCCCTGCGTCGAAACGCTCAACAAGCTGGCGACGGGAAGCGGAATCCGCATGAGCAGCAATCTGCAGAAGCTCTGCCACCAGTGGATCACGCGCAACAGGCCCGAGGGCGAGGTCTGGTACCTGGACATCCATTTCGGCACCTGCCGCGAAAAAGGGCTGGAGAAGATCGCCCGTTTTATCTTCGACAACTACCCCTGTCCGCTGCTGCGCGTGAGTTTCAACACCCGGCCCCGCAACCAGATCGAAACCGTGCAGGCGCTCTCGCTGCGCGAACTGGACGAGGCGGGGCAGGACTTCTTCGCCCAGACGCTCGACCGCTTCAACAAAAAGGTCTGGCGCACGCCCCGCACGGCGCGTCCGGCGCGTTACAACCTCGCCATCCTGCACGATCCCGACGAAAAATTCCCGCCGAGCGACAAGCAGGCGCTGGGCCGATTCCTCGACGTGGCGCGCCGCATGAACATCCATGCAGAACTGATTACCGAGGAGGACGCCATGCGGCTCATGGAGTTCGACGCGCTGTTCATCCGCACGACCACGGCGCTGAACCACTACACGTTCCACCTCGCGCAGCAGGCGACGCTCAACGACATCGCCGTCATCGACGACCCCGAATCGATCATCCGCTGCACGAACAAGGTCTATCTCTGCGAATTGTTCGAGAAGTACAAAATCCCGGCGCCCAGGTCGCTGCTCGTCTTCCGGTCGAACGACAACACGTTCGAGGGGATCAGCGCAGAGCTGGGCACGCCCTTCATCCTCAAAATCCCCGACGGATCGTTCTCGATCGGCATGCACAAGGTATCGAACGAAGCCGAACTGGATCAGGCGCTGACCGTAATGTTCGAGAAGTCGGCCATCCTGCTGGCGCAGGAGTTCACCCCCACGGAATACGACTGGCGGATCGGACTGCTCGGGGGCGAACCGCTCTTCGCCTGCAAATACTACATGGCCAAGGGCCATTGGCAGATATATAACCATGCACACGACAATTCGGGCCGCAACCTGTGCGGGCCGTGGGAGACGGTGCCGATCTGCCAGGTGCCGCCCAAAGTCCTCGACACGGCCGTACGCGCCGCCGCGCTGATCGGCAAGGGGCTGTACGGCGTGGACCTCAAACTGGTGAACGGCAAGGCCGAGGTGATCGAAATCAACGACAATCCGAGCATCGACCGCGACGTCGAAGACGCCGTGCTGGGCGACGAACTTTACTACCGCATCCTGAGTTTCTTCGCCCGCAAGCTCGACAAAATGCACACCCGGGGCAATGAAGACAGGGATTGAGATACGCCGCGCAGAGCCGTCGGACCTCACCCGGATTGTCCGCATCGAGCAGGAGAGCTTCGGCGCCGAGGCCTTCCCGCGGCGGCAGCTCGCTTACCTGAGCCGCCGGGCCAAAGGAGCCTTTTTCGTCGCGCTCAGCGCAGGGGAGATCGTCGGTTACATATCGCTGCTCGAACGGCCCCGCTTCGCCAACCTGCGCATCTATTCGGTTGCAGCGGCTCCCGAAGCGCGGGGGCTCGGCATCGGACAGGCCCTGCTGAACCGGGCCGTCGCCTACGCCCGCGAACGAAACGCCCGCGAAATCACGCTCGAAGTCAGCGCCGCCAATGCACCGGCGCTGGCCTTGTACCGCAAAAACGGATTTGCCGTCCTTTCACGCCTTCCGGGATACTATCACGACGGCGCGGACGGCTGGCGCATGAAACGCGTCCTGACAGCTCCGGAGACACGCCTGTAAGCCCGGCATATCGCCTGCGTTCCCGGACGGACATCGTCGAATAAAACCCGATAACGCCTGGCACACGCTTAAAACAAATCAGCCGCAGTCAGATACTGCGGCTGATTTTTCATAATCGGTCCGGATTGAAGCCGGCTTCCGACTCCCGACTCCCGACTCCCGGCTCCCCGGGTTCCGGGTTCTGGCACCCTCGGCTCTCATATCCCGGCTTCCAGTCCCCGGCTTCCCGGCTCTCCGCTTCTTCGACATCCCGGGGGCTCCGGCTCTCCGGCAAAGTCTTTAGAAATCCGGTCCGACAGCCTGTCACAGCGGCCGCACAGATAAAAAAAGCGGCAGACCGCGCCTCTTCGGTCTGCCGCAAGCAGGAATGTTACTTGAAAGTGGGAGTTGTTAACCAAAAAACTTTGGGATGTGCCGTTCCTGCTTTTGGGGATTTAATTTCCCGCGCTCCCGGCACCGCCCTTCGGGGCGGCGCCGGAGTCGGCGGAAAAGGGAGTTACTTCTTGATGACGACCGTAATGACAGCGTCCTTTTCTCCGAGCCAGTAGGTGATCTTGGCAGGGATCGTCACGGTTACGTCTTTCTGCATTACAGAACCATCGTTCGTGTATTCCAGTTTATTATCGTTAATCGTGAGACTCAGATTACCCGTGTTGGTCATCTTGGCCGCATCGAATACGATACCTGCAGTAGCTGCAGAACCACCCGTCATACCGAAGACTACCTCGGGACCATAACTATTGACAGAGGTCTTCTTGATCTCGCCGTTGGCATTGATCCAGGCTGTTCCGTTGATATCGACCAGCGAGATACCTTTCAGCAGGTCTACCTCCAATTTGCCGTTGGGAACATACTGAGCTTCCTGTGCGGCAGCCTGAGCGAAGGTCTTGATCGGGTCATCGGCATGGATCGTGAAGTCTTTCGAAGCTACCGTTACCTTACTGTCGAGGATCAGTTTGGCCGTCATCACGATATCTTTCTCGGTTGTCGTGCCGTTCACCCAAGTTACAGTCGGCTCGGTAGCCATACCGCCAACCTCTGCATATACGCTGCCTGCAGGTGTACCGTCTACAGACTTCTGAATATACTGCTTCTCGATCATATTGCTTGCAGGCGAGAAGTAGAAGTAGTCCTTAACAGCGCCGTTGAGTTTTACACTCCACTTTTCAGAGGTAGTGTCGACTTCACCCTTGGTTCCGACGATACCGTCAGCGTTCACCCAAGTGTCGTTCGCAGTCAGCACATAGGTCGGCAGTTTCACGTTGTAGGTCATCGTAACCGTAACCTTCTGGCCATACCATGTCATCCATGTAGCGGTCTGTACGAATTTATCGCCGTTGGCTGTGATATCCGCTTTCTTCAGGTCGCCCGTCAGCGTCGAAGCGTTAGCAACCATCGCTGTTCCGTTAGAATCATTGACAGTCAAACCGTCCGGATTTGTCTCATTGAAGAGTTTGGTCTCCGGAGCAACCACAGGAGCATTCGTTCCCGCGAAGATTGCGGCTGCAAATTCCGTATCGCTTGCGAAGCCTGCATTGCCAGCGGCCTTCCATGCGTCGTACACGGTCTTCCAAGCGCCGGTAATGGCCTTGTCCTCATAAGCGATCTCGACTGCGGGATACTCATACTTAACCTCAGCAGGAGCCTTGCCAAAGGCGATCGAGCCTTTCAGGACATAGTCTACATTTTGGTAGCTGTAGGTGTATGCGATGTCATAAGTCTTACCCCAAGCGTACTTCTTCATCGGAACATCGACCTTGACACCCTGTGCGATATCGTTTGCAAATGCCGCGAAGTTGAAATCAGCCTCACTAGAAGCATCCTGGCCGTCAACCTTGATCGACTTGGCGGGAACTACGCCCATGATATCGGAAAGTTTGACACCGGCAGGAATCGAACCGGCTTCAACCGTCAGGGCGATTTCGCCGAATTTGTCCGCGTCGATAACAGGCATTGCGGTATCAGCACCAGTGTCAGCGCCGATGCCGGTCTTTACAAAGTCATAAGTCCAATCTTTCGAAAGCTTAGCGAACGCCAGCGTTGCACCGGTCTCGTTCACGGGCTTGTAGTAAACAGTTCCCGAAACAGCTTCGGCAGCGGCATTGCCGGCAAATTTAGCTTTGATCGAGTAATCAAACTTTACATTGTTGCCAACGAGAGCATTCGTACCGTCAGCCTTGAACTGAGCCGAAGCATAGGCGGAACCCCAGGCTTTGTCGTCAACATTAACAATCGTAAAGTTTGCATCGGTGCTGGCGGGGTTACTGGTCGTCGTATACTTGTCGGCAACAATCGCTGCGCCGATCTTCGCCGAAGCGTCGGCAAGCGGCATATACTTCGTACCGCCGTCGATCGAAACCTGCAGTTCGAGACCCTTCAGGATTTCGCGCTTGCTGTCCGCTTTCTTCGTATTCCAAACGACCTCGATATCTTCGTTTGCATATTTGTTGCCTTCGGCATCGAACAATGCGAACTCAAGAGTGATAGGAGCCTGGGCTTTCAGAACGCCTGCGAAGTTCGAAACGACGTCGTTGGAAACATTCGCATTCTCATTGACGGCAGCCTTCACCGCCAGTGCAACGGCGACAGCCGTGTTAGCAGCAGGATAGTTGGCGATCTGAGCCGATACGGCGAAAGTGCCGGCAGCGGCATCGACAACTTCTACGCCCGTGATAACAGCGGCGGGAGCGGCGGCACGGGTCTTAACCTCCTCGGTAACGAGCGAAAGGGCGCCAGCCTCATAGAGAGTGGCCATTTCGGCAGCCATCTTGGCAGGCGAAACGCGGAATTTCAGCACGACGCCACTGCCGGCTTCTTCACCGTTGAAAGCATAATATTTCATCTCGGCGGTGCCGTCGGCATATTCCGGAACATACACCAGCGACTGAATCTGGGCGGCTAGGGCGGCTACGTCCTTTTCGAGTTTCTCAACCTTCGCTTTCAGGTCGCCGACAGCATCGCTGATCATCCCGGCGATTTTCTCGTTGATGAAGCCGCCTTCGTTTACAGCCTCACTGATGTAAGTCTTGATCTTTTCATCGTAAGCTTCAATTTCCTTTTGGATAGCTGAATCTACCTGGCTACTAGTGTAGTAAGCGGCAAGTTTCGTCGTGAAAGCCTCCTCAAGCGCGTTGCCGGCAGCCGTGATAGCAGCCTGCTTGGCAGCTTCGATGGCATCGTCGATCGCTTTGTCGGTAACGTACTTCTTCAGGCCCTGGGCCAGCTTGACGGCATCGGCAACCGAAGCGACCGTCGCATACGATCCGAGCGTCGTGGTAAGGAAATCTTTGGTGACATAATTGCCCTCGATAGCCTTGATGCGGTCCTCGAGCTGCTTTTTGGCAGTCTCCAGCGCAGCGATCTTCGCGGCATCGGCGGTAACGTCGCTCTTCAGCTCATTGATCAGACCTTCGAGACGCGTATCGGCAGCCTGCAGGTTGCCGACCGTCGTCTGCATGGAGCTGATCTGCTGCTCCATCGTCGCGATCTGACCCGTCGTCAACTCATCGAGGCGGTTGTTGATTTTGTCGATGTCGTCGTCGTAGTCTTTACAACCGACACCGGCTAACATTGTTCCCGTTAAGAACAGTGCAAGAAATTTTCTGAATAAGTTTTTTTTCATAATAATGAAGAATTGAATTGGAATTGTTTTTTGTGTTGACGCATTAGTTATCAGTAGAGTGACGTATCTGTTCTTCGGCTGGGGGCACATTTTTTACAGAGCGACGCAGACTCTGCAGGCCATGTTGCACGTTAATTATCAATAAAGTGACGCATTCTTTATTATTCGTGTGACGCATTAGTTATCAGTCCTATTGGATAAATCATGGTATCATATATGATACGCATGGTGCAAATATATATATAAAAATTTGCACAACAAAATTTTTATCCAAATTTTTGAAATGGGAGTTGTTTATGAGGAGGAGGTTACCTATATCTCTTCCAGGATCAGAGAGTTGAGGAGGGAGAGGCGTCTGACGGTACAGGAACTCGCATACCGTTGCGACATGGAAAGATCCAATTTGAGCCGTATCGAAGCCGGACGCACCAACCTTACGGTCAAAACGATGTGTATTATTTGTAACGCACTGAATGTTAGTCTACGCGATGTCATTCGGTAATTGGGATATACCTATATTTATTATATCCTGCCTCGTTGTACGAAGAGTTCTTTTTTTAGGCTGTTTCGGTAAATTGTCGTATATTTACCAACCGAACGAAACAAGAACCCGCTGTTTGTGAACACAATCGATTTGATCGTCTGCCTCATTCTGGTACTGGCCGTGTGGAACGGCTGGCGCCAGGGCTTTGTCGTGCAGATATGTTCGCTGGCCGGCATTGTGGCAGGTATCTGGATAGCTTCACGTTACGGCGCTTATGTGGGGGCGTGGCTGAAGTTGGACGAGACTGTCTCCGCAGCCGGCGGATTCGTCGTGGTCCTGCTGGCCGTAATCCTGCTGGTGGCCGTAGCCGCACGGGTGGTACGCAAGTTGTTTCACTTCGCCGGGTTCGGGATTCCCGACATCGTGCTGGGCGTCGCAGTGTCGGTGCTGAAATACATGCTGGTCCTGAGCGTGCTGTTCTCGGCGTTCGATTCGCTCAACGAGGATTACACGCTCGTCGGTCCGCAGACGATCGAGAAATCGAAAAGCTATAAACCTGTCATGCGCCTGTCCGAAGCCGTTTTTCCCTTTCTGGAATGGGTCGGCGAACAAGTGCCGCAGGAACAAAACGAGGATTAGCCGATGGAAAAACGATTCACCGGGACAGTGGTGCGCGCCACCGGAAGCTGGTACGACGTCCTGCACGACGGCGAGGTCGTCCGCTGCCGTATCCGGGGCCGGCTGCGGCTGCGCGGCGTACGTTCGACCAATCCGGTCGTGGTGGGCGACGAAGTGGTCTGCGAAGCCGACGAAGGGGACGATTACGTCATCTGCGACATTTGTCCCCGCCGCAACTACGTTATACGCCGGGCTTCGAATCTCTCGAAAGAATCGCATATCATCGCGGCGAACATCGATCAGGCTCTGCTGATGGCGACGCTGCGATCGCCCGAAACCGCTACGGAATTCGTAGACCGTTTTCTGGTGACCTGCGAAGCCTATAAGGTGCCCGTTACGATCCTGCTCTCGAAGATCGACCTACAGGACCCGGAAGCGGTCGCCGACTTTCATGCCGTGTACGAAGGCGCCGGATACCGCGTCATGGAGGTTTCCTCCGCCACAGGCGAGGGCGTCGGTGCGGTACACGACCTGCTCAAAGGGCGCACAACCCTCATCTCGGGCAACTCGGGCGTCGGGAAATCGACGCTCATCCACGCCATAGACCCATCGCTGGACATCCGCACGGGCGAAATCTCCGGAAGTCACCACAAAGGGCGGCACACGACGACCTTTTCGACGATGTACCCGCTGGCCGAAGGCGGCGCGGTGATCGACACGCCGGGCATCAAGGGCTTCGGACTGATCGACATCGACGATGCCGAACTCTGGCACTATTTTCCCGAAATGATGCGCACGGCCCCCGACTGCCGGTTTTACAACTGCACCCACACCCACGAACCGGGCTGTGCGGTGGTCAGTGCCGTCGAACGCGGCCAGATCGCCTATCCCCGCTACGAAAGCTACCTCAAAATTCTCGATGAAGATGAAAAATACCGCAAATAAGGCCGTGGAATGGTACGCAGAGCGTATCGCCTGCCTTGCGGAGTTCACGACTCCCGAGCGTTATGAAGTACTCCGCCGCACGGTCGCCATGCGTACGCACTACATGACCGTCCTGGCCGAAAATATGTATCACGGGCAGAATGCCGCCGCGCTGATCCGCCACTGCGAGGCGTTCGGCGTGCAGCAGATGCACACCGTCGAAACGCTGTGCCGCTTCGAGCCCAATCCCGACATCGTACGCGGCACCGACCAATGGGTCGATGTCCGGCGTCACCCTTCGACGGGAGAAGCCCTCGCCGCACTGCGCAGTGCGGGCTACCGCATCGTTGCGACGACACCCCACCGCGAGGACGTGACGCCCGAGACGTTCGACGTCGCCGCAGGGCCTTTCGCGTTGGTTTTCGGTACCGAACACGCCGGAATTTCGGACGAGGTGATCGCCGGGGCCGACGAATTCCTGCGCATCCCGATGTGCGGCATGGTCGAAAGCCTGAATGTTTCGGCTTCGGCCGCAATCCTGATCTACATGCTTTCCGAGCGGATGCGGCTTACGGTCCGGAATTGGCGAATGACCGAAGCGCAGCAGGCCGAAACGCTTTACAGCTGGATGCGCCGCAGCGTGAAGGATGGGGATGCGATATTGCAGCGGAAATTCAAAGATTGACAATGAATACCATTTTACGCAAACAATTTCTGGCCCACGTGGGACAGACTTCGCCGTCGCCGATGTTCGTCGAAGTCGGACGCGCCGAAGGGTCGTTTTTCTATACGCCCGAAGGCAAACGCTACTATGACCTGGTGGCGGGCGTCTCGGTGAGCAACGTCGGCCACTGCAATCCCGCCGTGGTGCGGGCCGTGCAGGAACAGGCGGCGCGCTATATGCACGTGATGGTCTACGGCGAGCTGGTCGAGACGCCGCAGGTGGAGTACGCCGCAAAACTCGCGTCGCTGCTGCCCGGAGGACTCGGAAGCGTCTATTTCGTCAATTCGGGGGCCGAAGCTGTCGAGGGCGCGCTCAAGCTGGCCAAGCGTTTTACGGGCCGCACGGAGCTGGTCTCCATGCGCCGCGCCTACCACGGCTCGACCCACGGTTCGATGAGCATGATGGGCTCGCCCGAAGGCGAGGAGTGGAAAGGGGCGTTCCGGCCCCTGCTGCCCGACGTGCAGGCGATCGAATTCAACGATTTCGATGCACTGAACTGCATCACGCAACGCACGGCCTGCGTGCTGGCCGAACCCGTGCAGGGCGAAGCGGGCGTCCGGACGCCCGAAGCGGGCTATCTGGAAGCCCTGCGGCGGCGGTGCGACGAGGTGGGCGCCCTGCTGGTCTTCGACGAGATACAGACCGGCATGGGCCGCACGGGCGAGCTGTTCGCCATGCTCAAATACGGCGTTACGCCCGACATCGTATGTCTGGCCAAGGCGTTCGGCGGCGGCATGCCGCTGGGAGCGTTCGTGGCGCGCCGCGAAATTATGGATACGCTGCAATCCGACCCGGTCCTGGGACATATCACCACCTTCGGCGGGCATCCGGTCTGCTGTGCGGCGGGTTTGGCGGCGTTGAATTACCTGCTGGACAACAAGGTCGTGGAGCAGGCCGAGGCCAAAGGCGCGCTGTACGAAACGCTGCTGGGAAACCATCCCGCCGTGCGTGAAATCCGCCGCAGCGGTCTGCTGATGGCCGTCGAGCTGGGCGAATCGGCGAAGCTGTACCGCACGATGGAGCTGTTCAAGGAAGCCGGAATCCTGAGCGACTGGTTCCTGTTCTGCGATACGGCGTTCCGCATCTCGCCGCCGCTGACGATCTCCGGGGAGGAGGTGCGCGAAAGCGCCGCGCTTATCCGGGAGTGTCTCGATAAGGTGCAGTAGCCGGAGCAGGCCGCCAGGATATCCGGCGGAACAAGATTCTACGCCGGTAAATACAATAAGAAAGAGGGCCTGAAGGTCCTCTTTTCATGTTTCTGGCGCAAAAACGTTTTCGGCGCAATGACCGTTCTGTTCCGCCGACTGCGCTATTTCTCTTCCGCGAACTCCCTGAGCATGGCAATCTCCTCCGGCCAGCGCTCTTCGTCGGGTGTTTCGAGAATCAGCGGAATGCCGTCGAAACGCGCGTCCTGCATGATGTAGCGGAAACACTCTATGCCGATCATGCCTTCACCCAGCGGGGTATGGCGGTCCACATGGCTGCCGAGTATTTTCATGGCGTCGTTCAGGTGCATGCCCTTCAGGTATTTGAATCCCACGACGCGGTCCAGTTCCGCGAAGGTCCTGTCGCACGCCTCGGCCGTACGCAGGTCGTAACCTGCTGCGAAAGCGTGGCAGGTGTCTATGCAGACGCCCACGCGCGACTTGTCCTCCACGCGGTCGATCAGGTAGGCGAGCTGTTCGAAAGCGAATCCCAGGTTGGAACCCTGTCCCGCCGTGTTTTCGATTACGGCCGTCACGCCGCGCGTCTTGTCCAGCGCGATATTGATCGACTCGGCGATCAGGTCGAGCGACTCTTCGGGCGCAATCTTCTGCAGGTGGCTTCCGGGGTGGAAATTCAGGCGGTCCAATCCCAGCTGTTCGCAGCGCTGCATCTCGTCGAGAAACGCCGCGCGCGACTTCTCCAGCCCTTCGCGCTCGGGATGTCCGAGGTTTATCAGGTACGAATCGTGGGGCAGTATCTGGGCCGGGAGATAGCCGTACTGGTCGCAGACCTTGCGGAATGAATCGATCTGTGCCGCCGAAAGCGGCGCGGCAACCCACTGCCGCTGGTTTTTGGTGAAAAGTGCAAAGGCCGTAGCCCCTATTTTATGTGCATTGGCGGGGGCGTTCTCCACACCTCCCGCAGCGCTTACGTGCGCTCCGATATATTTCATGTGAGTATCTTTATATTAACTTAAGGCAAAGTTAAGATTTTTGTAAATAATTTCATAAATTTGCATTGTAATTTTCTAAATATAAATACTTCACTATGAAACCTTTTTATCTCATATTGGCGCTTATTCCGGCTCTCCTGATCGGACGTACCGCCTCTGCCCAGATTTCCGTCGATGAAGTCGATGCCGGTGCGGAGAGCGTGACTTTTCAGGACAAGCTGAAATCCATACCCGTAGATGTCGATTATTTCAGCCGCGCCCGTTACAAGGCCGAACGCGCCGCGATCCGCAAGGAGCGCAACTACCTCGAATTCAGCAGCGGGGTGCAGGGCGCGCTTACCTCGTACAACGACCCTTGGATCTCGGTGTCGGGCGGTGACAACTCCATCGCGCTTACGGCGGTGATCGGCCTGCGCCATGTTTTCACCAAGAATCTTTTTTCCATCGAGACCAAGTTCAGTGCCAAGCTGGGCTATAACCGGATGAAGGTGGAGACGCAGCGTCTCGATGCCGAGGGCAAGCCGATGGTCGACGACAGCGGCAACAAAATCATGGACAGCGAGGGCGTATGGTTCAAGAACCAGGACGAATTCGTAATCTCGGTCGCCCCGTCGTTCAAGATGTCCGACAACTGGTCCTACGGTTCGATCCTGAACTTCCGCAGCCAGTTCGTCAACGGCTATAAATCGCGTACGGAGCAAAAAGAGGAGCATCTCAAGAGCAAGTTCATGACTCCGGGTTACCTCGACATTTCGCTCGGTATCACTTACAAAAGCCCGAAACCCAAATTCCCGATCGTGATCAACCTCTCGCCGATCGCCCTGAACGCCACTTTTGCCGAAAACGACTGGATTCGCAGGCGGCAGGTGGAAAAAGACAAAGACGGCAACGAGATAAAAGAGATAAAGCCGGCGTATAACTACGGTATCGAAGATCCCGACAAGACGTCGAAATACGAGGGCGGTTCCTCGATCCAGATCGACTTCGACCGCACGTTCGGCAAAACGGGATTCCTGCGCTACCGCACGACGCTCTACTCCTTCTACGGCTGGATCACCGACATCGGCCAGAAGAACAAGATCAGCGACTACACGGAGTTCCGCCATGCCTACGAAGAATGGGATAAGACTGCGAATAAAGACATCAAAGAGAAACCCCGGCTGCCGATCCATCCGATCGTGCGCTGGGAAAATACGATCGATATCAAGGCAACAAAATACCTCTCCACGACGTTAAGTTTCCAGCTCTACTACAACCGGGCGCAGAACGTCGATGTGCAGACCCGTACGCTGCTGAGCGTCGGACTGACCTATACCTTTAAGAACAAATAATTTACAGCCCGCCGGCGGCGTGCCGTGCGGCGGGTGACCGACAATGTACAAAAATTCGAAATACACCATCCTCTTCCCGCTGCTGCTGGCAGCGGGCGTTGTATTGGGCCTGCTGCTGGGACAGTACATGGGCCGCAACAGCACCACTTCGCAGATCAAAGGCATGCTCCGGCAGATGGCGCTGCCGACCAACAAACTGACCTATACGCTCTCGCTGATCGAAAACCAGTATGTCGATTCGGTGGCGATGGATTCGCTGGCCGAGCATGTCATACCGCTGCTGGTCAGGGAGCTGGATCCTCATTCGGTTTACATTCCGGCCGCCGAGATGCAGCAGCTGAACGAACCGCTGGAGGGCGAGTTCGACGGCATCGGCGTGGTATTCAACATGGCGACCGACACGGTGATCGTGCTGAACGTCATCCCGCAGGGACCGAGCGACAAGGCCGGAATCAAAGCCGGCGACCGCATCATCGAGATCAACGACACGCTTGTGGCGGGACAGAAAATTCCGCAGCGCGACGTGGTGAAGAAACTGCGCGGTCCGCGCGGCACGACAGTGCATCTCGGACTCGGACGGCAGGGAATCGGCGAGCTGGTCGGCGTCGATGTCGTACGCGACAAAATTCCGATCAAGAGCATCGAATCGTCGTTCCGCATCGCCGACGGCATCGGTTACATCAAACTGGGGCAGTTCGCCCGCACCACCTCCGCCGAGATGGAGCAGGCGCTGTCCTCGCTGCGGGCGGAAGGGGTCACCAAGCTGATTTTCGACCTCAGGGGCAACTCGGGCGGTTATCTCGATCAGGCGATTCTGGTAGCCAACGAGTTCCTGCACAAAGAACAGCTGATCGTCTACACTGAGGACCGTCACCACCAGCAACAGCGCGAATATGCCGACGGCACCGGTTCGGCGCAGGATATGGACGTCGTGGTGCTGATCGACGAGGGCAGCGCTTCGTCGAGCGAAATCCTCGCAGGAGCCTTGCAGGACAACGACCGTGGTACGATTGTTGGGCGTCGTTCGTTCGGCAAGGGACTCGTGCAGCGGCAGATACCTTACAGCGACGGATCGGCCCTGCGGCTTACCACGGCGCGTTATTATACGCCTACGGGCCGTTCGATCCAGAAACCTTACACGATCGGCGATGACGAAAGCTACGAAGAGGATATCTGGAACCGTTACAGGAACAACGAATTTTTCTCGGCCGACAGCATCCACTTCGCCGACTCGCTCAAACGGACGACGCCCGGCGGCAAGACGGTTTACGGCGGCGGCGGCATCATGCCCGACGTCTTCGTGCCGGCCGATACGACCGACGTGACGAAATACTTCGTCGAGGTGGCGGGGCGCAACATCCTCTACCGCTATACGATCGAGTATGCCGACCGTCACCGCGAGGCGCTCAACGCCGTGAAGACGATTCCCGAACTGCAGGCCCTGCTCGACAGCGACAAGGGGCTGGTGGAAGATTTCATCCGCTATGCGGCGCGCAAGGGCGTGGCTCCCGACTACCGCGATATCGCCCGTTCGCGCAAACTGATCGAAGCCCAGCTCAGGGCCTACATCGGCCGCAATACGGCATTGGAGGACAACGGATATTACGTCAATATCTTTCCCGTGGACAACGTGGTGATACGCGCTGTCGGGATACTAAACGAGACGCAGGAAAATGATTAAGAAGCTCATAGGCATTGTCGTGGCGGTGGCGGTAATCGTCGTCATCGTCATTGCGGCGCTCCACCGCGACGATTTCCAGTCGATGGTGCTGCGCAACGACACCGACACCCGCACTCTCCCGGCCCCGGCTGCCCCGCAGCCTCGTGCCACGCCTGCTCCGGGTGAGACCGAAGCGGCGGATTCCCTGTCCGGCACGACGGCCGATTCGCTTCGGGAAGCCGGCGTTCCCGTCGGATAATAGTCCGAAGCGGGTGTTCATCAGTTCAAAAAACGTACGGCGGCTCTTTCGGGCCGCCGTACGTTTGCATAAATCTTTTTCTTCACGACGCAGTATCCGAACCTTTTCTGCATTTTATAGATAGAATCAGATAATCCCGGTTTGTACGCAGCCTCCGTACTATCCTCCGTTTGCATTAGAAGTTCCGGCTGCGATCGCAGCCGGGATTTTTCATTTTCGAAGGGCCGCCGCCGGCCGGGTTTACGGGAAAAGCGAAAAATAATGACGGAAAATAACTAATTGATCCGAATGGATAACAACCGGAGGTAATTTTCACCTATCTTTATATACTGGGAGAGTTCTCCCGAAAAACCCGGAAAAAAGAATCTATACCCCGACCTAAAATGAAAATGAAACTCCTCTTCTTCTTTGTGACCGCGGCTGTCTATCCATTGCTGGTAGGGGCCGTTTCGCTGATTGTCCGGCTTATAAATTTCAGTGCCGGAACCGACCCGGCCGGTGCGGGCATGGCCAGGGGGTTTGCATTTATCTACTCAAGCATCTTCGTATCCATTGTCTGGTTCATTCTCTCGACCGTTCTGGCACAGGTGTACTTACGTGCGTGGTGGATCGGTTTCCTCGCGCCGGTAACGGTAGCCATAATCGTGCAGGCGATCTTTTTCGGCCAGAATTACATCAGGGACCATGTGCCCCATTCCTACACGGAATACGATGCGGAGGGTAATGTTTGCGAAACCGGAAAAAAACTCAGGTTCCTAAAGCACGGCAAGATCACCGAATACCGTTCCGACAGCACGGTCTGGTCTGTCGAAACTTACCGGCATGGGGAACCGGACGGTCCCTGCGAGTTCTTCTACCCTGACGGCAAGATGATGGCCAAAGGCCGTGAAAAAGGCCACGACCGGAAACTGACGGGGATTCCCGACGGTACGTGGAGCTACTACCGCGAAGACGGAAGCCTGGACGACAGGCGGACCTTCGAAAAGGGCGAATTGCTCAGCTCCGAAAAATACCTCTACTATTGCGACTCCGCCGGACTTATCTGCACGATCGCGGACCGCAGGCCCTTTACGGGCAAACTCGATAAGGCCGGAATCGTAAGAGAGGCCTTTTTCCCGAATCTTTTTACGACACAGGTCAAAGACGGGGTATGCGACGGCGGGTATTGCGAATATTACACCATAGACGGCAGACTGACCGTCGCCATGACTGCGACTTACATCGACGGAAAGCTCGACGGCGCCGTGAAAACATATCACCCGAACGGACAGCTGCGAAGCGAGGGTTTCTATGCCGGAGGAGAGACCCAGGGCCGGTATACGACCTACCATGCCGATTCGGCGGCGGTCCGGCCGCATGGAAATATCGAATTTTGCTGCGACTACCTCGACGACGAATGCCATGGTACGGCCCGTTGGTACGATGAGGACGGGCGACTCAGTATGGAGAAGGAGTATGTCGGCGGCAAACTCGAAGGCGCTGTAAAACGCTATGACAGCCACGGAAAGCTCCTTTCGGTGTATACCTATCGTGATGACAGGAAAGAGGGGCCCTATGAAACGTATGACAGCGACGGAGGGTATGACAAGGGACGCTACAAGAACGACAAGCTGGTTTACCGTGAAACGTATCGTTCCGACGGCTCGCTGAGTTCCACTTCCGAATGGACAGACGACGGCGGGTTTATCCAAAATAATTACGCCGAAAACGGGGAACTCATCAAATGACATTGCCCTTCCCGGTTACGGTGTATAAAAAACAGCAGTCCGAAAGGACTGCTGCATGCGTTTTCCGGGAATTCCCGTCCGCTTAGAAATACTTGATCTCTTTGCCTTCGATAGCCGAAAGGAGGTTGTTTGCGGCAGAGGAAGCGCCGATGCGGAACATTTCCGTATTGAGCCACTCCCTGCCGAGTATCTCCTCGACGATCGTGTAATAGAGCGCAGCGTCTTCGGCCGTGCGGACTCCTCCGGCGGCTTTGAAGCCCACCTTGCGGCCTGTCTTTTGATAGTAGTCGCGGATCGCCTGGCACATGACCACCGCCGCCTCGGGCGTTGCGGCCACGTCGATCTTGCCGGTCGAGGTCTTCACGAAGTCGGCCCCTGCGAACATCGACAGCAGCGAAGCCCTGCGGATCAGTTCGGGGGTTTTGAGCGCTCCCGATTCGATGATTACCTTCAGCACCACGTCGTCGTCCATCTCCGAGCGGATCACCTCCACCTCGTTAGCCGCCTCGTCGTATTCTCCCGTGAGCATGCGGCCCACGTTAAGTACGATATCCACCTCGTCGGCACCGTTCTCGACAGCCATCGCCACTTCGAGGACCTTCACTTCGAGGAAGGTCTGCGCTGCGGGAAATCCGCCGCCGACGCTCGTGATCTTCATCGGAGTGCCGTCCACGGCCAGCCCGACGGTCTCCACGAACGAGGGGTAGATGCAGATCGACGCCACGTTGGGAATGTGGGGATATTTCTGGTAAAATTCCGCGGCCTTGCGGGCGAACTCCGTAACAGATTTCACCGAATCGTTGCACGACAGCGTCGTGAGGTCGATGGCCGAGTAACACATTTTATAAACTTCCGCATTATGATTGCGCTTCGCGGCTTCGCGGATGCGGGCGACCTCTTCGGCCACCTGCGCTTCGCTCCATGCCGGAGCGTATTCATTCAGATGATTGGCGTACTCCATAATGTATCCCTGTTTTTTACAAAATTAGGAAAAATAATTCACACCCGCCATTTTCGGCGTGTAAATATTTTCCGGACATCCTGCAAAAAAAAGGCCTGAACCAGTGGTCCAGACCTTTTTTTCTATTCTGACGGCGATTATTTGTTCAGCGCCTTCAGGTTGATATCGTTGGCAGCTTTCTGAGCCAGTTTCGGGTTTTTCGAAACGGCGCTCTTCAGCTGGGCCTCAGCGGTCTTCAGGTCGCCCTCTTTAGCGGCGATCACTGCGCGCAGGTAGTCGGCGTCGGCCGAGTTGTCCTTGGCGATAGCTTTCTTGGCAGCCGACAGGTCGTTGTTCATAACCTGAGCCACAGCCTCGTTGTAACCGTCGAGGTTCTTGGCGGCAGCCTTGTAGTCACCCTCGGCAGCGGCGATAGCGGCCTTGGCCTGAGCGTCGGCAGCCTGAGCGTATTTCTTAGCCTCGGCAGTGTTGCCGTTAGCCAGGTTGGCCAGGATGAGGTTCTTGTTGATCTCGCTCGACGAGTCGGTCTTGGCAGCCTTCTCGAACGACTTCAGCGCAGCGGCCTTGTCGCCGGCCTTTGCCTGTGCCAGACCCAGGTTGTTGTATACGCGGGCGTCGTTGAACTTCTTCGAAGCGACGGTCAGGATAGCAACCTGCTCCTCGGCGCCGTCAGCCAGCGACTCGGCGGCATAGAGGTACTCCTCGACGGTCAGGTCCTGACCGTTCTTGAATGCAGCCATGATCTCAGCGTCGGTCTTGCCCTGGATGTCGGTGCTGTTTACGATCTGCGAACGGCGCAGCTCGGGCAGGATCTCCTCTTTCAGTTCGTTGAATACCGACGACATGTTCTTGATTTCGCTCTCACGCTCTGCGGACGAGTTGTAAAGGCTCAGCACCTGGAGAATGAGGTTCTTGTCCTTGATGTCCGACTTCTCGACCAAAGCCTTGAAACCGTCCCAGTCCTCACCGTAAGCTGCGGCGTCGATGTCCAGACCCGAATCCTTCAGCAGTTTGGCAACGACCTTCTTGCCCGACTCGCTGCGAGCCTTCGACAGTTTGTCGTTGAACTTCACGGGACCGTCGGGCGAAGCATAACCCTTCACGGCGATATTCTGCGTTGCGCGGTCGTTCTGCAGTTTGGCGTCTACATCCGACTTGAATGCATCGAGGTTGGCCTTCTTTTCGTTCTTCTTGGTTACAACCGACGAGTTGATCGCATAGAGCAGATCGGTCTTGTCTACAACCGTGTGAACCTTCTTGTAGTTGTTGGCCATCGGAGCCATCAGGTCCGAATATTTGATGTCCTTCTGCAGGGTGTTCAGGCCGTAAGCGACGGTCAGGCCGAATTCCTTGGCCAGAGCAGCCTTGGCAGCGTCGTCGTTGCCGGCCAGTACGGCAGCCTGCTCCTTGGTCGGGATGGCGCCGGTGTTCAGGTTCACGAGCGTGAACTCCTTGCACTTGCCGCCCGGGCACTTGATCTCGGCACGGAGCTGCAGAGCGCACTTGTCCATGCGGGGATCGTACGGAAACTCTACGTGCTGCGTATAGTTGCCGCCGTTCTTCTTATCTACTACCGTGTAGTTCTCGTCTACCTTCGAACCCTGGAGGTATTTGGCTGCACCTGCAACCTCGCCGCCCTCGAATACGATCACGGGGGTTACTTTGATAACGGCTTTCGCATTGAAATATTTAACCGGGAACGTAACATTGATGTCAGCGGCAACGATACCGTTGTTCAGCGTCAGAATTTCGGGAGTGACGGTCAGGTTGATGTCGTCCCGGTTCTTAGCCATCTTCTTGAAGCAATTACAACTCGAGAATACCAGTGCGGCAGCAACGAGTACAACGCTCAATTTCATTAGATTTTTCATAATCGTAAAATTAATGTGTTTATTTAAATGTTTGCCTTTTTTCTGTTTCGTCCGCGGAAGTTCCGATTCGCAAGGCGTCGTTTCCGCGCCCGGGTTTCGGAATTTAACCCGCTGAACAACGCAAATATAGGAAACTCTTGGTAATTGTGCAATATTTCGGACGTAATTTCGATACTTTTCCGTCCGAAATAAGCACATTAACAGTCTGTTTACTCCTCTTTGCGTCCGGGACGGTCGCGGCGGTCACGGCGTTCGCCGCGGTCGGGACGGTCTTCGCGGGGACGGCGCTCACGCTCCACATAGCCTTCGGGCTTGGGCAGCAACACCTTGCGCGACAATTTGAGCTTGTTGGTCTTGGGGTCGATGCCGATCAGCTTCACGTCGATCTCGTCGCCCTCTTTCAGGCCGGTGTCCTCCATGGTTTCGAAACGCTTGTAGTCGATCTCCGAAATATGAAGCAGGGCGTCCTTGCCGGGCATGATCTCGACGAATGCGCCGAAGGTGACGATCGAACGGATCTTGCCGTGGTAGGTCTCGCCGATCTCTGGAATCGCAACGATAGCCTTGATGCGGTTCAACGCGCCGTCGAGTGCGGTCTTGTCCTGTCCGAAGATGTCTACGATGCCCTTGCTGTCCACCTCCGTGATGGTGATGGTCGTGCCCGTGGTCTTCTGAATGTCCTGGATAACCTTGCCGCCGGGGCCGATCACGGCGCCGATCATATCCTGCGGAATGATGATCTGGACGATGCGCGGCACGAAAGGCTTGTAGTCTTCGCGCGGCGCGGCGATGCACTCGGTGATTTTGCCGAGGATGTGCAGACGTCCCTTGCGGGCCTGCTCCAGCGCGGCGGCCAGCACTTCGTACGAAAGGCCGTCCACTTTGATATCCATCTGGGTGGCGGTGATGCCGTCCTTGGTACCCGTCACCTTGAAGTCCATGTCTCCGAGGTGGTCCTCATCACCCAGGATGTCCGACAGCACAGCCCATTTGCCGCTCTGGGAATCGGAAATCAGACCCATGGCGATACCCGAAACGGGCTTCTTGAGCTTCACGCCGGCGTCCATCAGGGCCAGCGTACCGGCGCAGACGGTAGCCATCGACGACGAACCGTTCGATTCGAGGATGTCCGACACGATGCGTACGGCATAGGGATTCTCCTCGCCCAGCGGAATCATCGGCTTCAGGGCGCGCCATGCCAGATGGCCGTGGCCGATCTCGCGGCGGCTCAGGCCGCGTGCGGCCTTGGCCTCGCCCGTCGAGAAGGGCGGGAAGTTATA
>CAKVKI010000008.1 GCA_934754975.1 uncultured Alistipes sp.
GATCGTCACCGACCAGCAGCGCGGCGATGCGCTCGGGTGCTGCAATCCGGCGGTGCTGTCGCCCAACCTCGACGCGCTGGCGCGCGACGGCGTGCGCTTCACCCGCGCCTATTCGTCGGCCCCGAGCAGCACCCCGGCCCGCGCCGGACTCCTCACGGGCATGTCGCCCTGGGGCCACGGCCTGCTGGGCTACGGCAAGGTGGCCGAGCATTATCCCTTCGAGATGCCGCAGCTGCTGCGCGATGCGGGTTATTGGACGCTGGGCATCGGCAAGATGCACTGGACGCCCCAGAACGCCACGCACGGCTTCCACGCGACGCTGATCGACGAGAGCGGCCGCCGCGAGTCGCCCTACTTCATGAGCGACTACCGCAAGTGGTTCGCCTGCCACGCTCCGGGACTCGATCCCGACGCCACGGGCATCGGCTGGAACGCGCACCGCGCGGCGGCCTATGCGCTTCCCGAAGAGCTGCATCCCACCTGCTGGACCGGCGGGCAGGCCGTGGCGGCCATCGAAGGCTGCCGCACCGGCAAACCCCTCTTCCTGACCGTGTCGTTCGCCCGGCCGCACAGCCCTTACGACGCTCCGCAGCGGCTGGTCGACGCCTATGACGGCGTCGATATTCCCGGTCCCGCCGTGGGCGACTGGTGCGCCGGATTCGGACGCGCGACCGACCCGGAGAAGAATCCCGACGCCGCATACGGCGATTTCGGCGCCGCGTACGTGAAGAATTCGAAGAAGCACTACTACGCCTCCGTCACCTTTATCGACGAGCAGGTCGGCCGGATACTCCGGGCGCTGCGCGAGAGGGGCATGTACGACGATGCGCTGATCTGCTTCGTCTCGGACCACGGCGACATGATGGGCGACCACCATCACTGGCGCAAAACCTATGCTTACGAAGGTTCGGCGCATATCCCCTTTATCGTGAAGTTTCCCGCCGGAACTTCCGGCTGCCCGGCTCCCGGCGCCGCCGACGACCGGGTCGTGGAACTGCGCGACCTGCTGCCGACTTTCCTCGACGCGGCCGGTGTCGGGATTCCCGACGGCATGGAGGGGCTCTCCCTGCTGGGCCGCGGTCCGTGGCGGCCGTGGCTCGATCTGGAGCATGCTACCTGCTACAGCGACGACAACTATTGGTGCGCGCTGACCGACGGCCGCTGGAAATACATCTGGTTCGTGCATACGGGCCGCGAACAGTTGTTCGACCTTGAGGCGGACCCCGCCGAACTGCATGATCTTGCGGGTGTGAAGCGTCATGCCGCCCGGCTGGATATGTGGCGTACGCGGATGGCGGAACACCTGCGCGTGCGAGGCGAAGAGTGGGTGCGGGACGGAAAACCCGTCGTGCGCGAGAAAACATTGCTTTACGGACCCAATTATCCTGAAAATTAATTAAATTTGATTCGTTATGCGAAAATGGCAATATATCGTTCCGGTTGTCGGCGGCTGCCTGCCGCTGGCCGCCGCGGGGCAGGGAGCGGCCGAAAAGCCGGCGCCCCGTCCGAACGTACTGCTGATCTATGCCGACGACGTGGGCTTCGGCGACCTGAGCTGTAACGGTTACGGTTCGGTTCCCACGCCCCATGTCGAACGGCTGGCGCGCGAGGGAATCCGCTTCACCAACGCCCACTGCGCCGCTTCGACCAGCACTCCGGCGCGTTACTCGATGCTGACGGGCGAATTCGCCTGGCGGCGGCCCGGAACCGGCGTTGCGCGCGGCGACGCCGCGGCGATCATTCCGGCCGGCTGTTACACGATGGCCGACCTGTTCCGCGGCTGCGGCTACCGCACGGCCGTCGTGGGCAAATGGCACCTGGGGCTCGGCTCGCAGACCGGCGGCCAGAACTGGAACGAAGAGGTGCGCCCCAATCCCGCCGATCTGGGATTCGGCTACTCCTACATCATGGCCGCCACGGCCGACCGCACGCCCTGTATCTTCATGGAGAACGGCCGCGGCGTGAACCTCGACCCGGACGATCCCGTCGAGGTGAGCTACGAACGGAATTTCCCCGGCGAGCCTACGGGCCGCGACAACCCCGAACTGCTGCGCATGCACCCCTCGGAAGGGCACGACCAGTCGATCGTGAACGGCATTTCGCGCATCGGCTACATGCGGGGCGGGCGGAGCGCCCTGTGGCGCGACGAGTATATCGCCGACAGCATCGCCTGCCATGCGGTGCGCTTTATCGGCGACTGCGCCGCCTCCGGCGACCCCTTTTTCCTCTACTTTGCGACCAACGACATCCACGTTCCCCGCGTGCCGCATCCCCGCTTCGCCGGGAAGAGCGGCCTGGGGCCGCGCGGCGACGCGATCCTGTCGTTCGACTGGAGCGTCGGGCGCGTTCTCGCGGCGCTGGACAGCCTGGGGTTGGCGGAGAATACGCTGGTGATCCTTTCGAGCGACAACGGCCCCGTCGTGGACGACGGCTATCGGGACCAGGCCCGCGAACTGCTGGGCGCGCATAAGCCCGGCGGCGATTTCCGGGGCGGCAAATACAGCATCTATGAAGCCGGGACGCGCGTGCCCTGCGTCGTGCGCTGGCCCGGAGCAGTGCCTGCGGGCGTGGTGACGGACGCATTGGCCGGACAGATCGACTGGTTCGCATCTTTGGCCGCGATGCTGGGCGTGACTTTGCCCGAAGGGGCCGCGCCCGACAGCGAAGAACACCTCGCCACATGGCTCCGGGGCGCGGAGGGCCGCACCATGCTGGCCTACCAGAGCAACAACGAGAACGTGACGGTCACCGACGGCCGCTGGAAGTACGTGCCTCCCTTCACCGGACCGCTCTATGCGTGGGGCACGGGCATCGAGCTGGGCAACAGCCCCGGCGACCAGCTGTACGACATGCAGGCCGATCCCGGGGAGCGACGCAACCTGGCCGCCGAACACCCCGCCGTGGTCGAACGCCTGCGCGGGGAGCTGCGAAAATTAGGTTTCCGATTTAAAAAATAACAGCCATGACCCATTCTTACAACAGCTTGATGATGCGTGCGGCGCTTTGTGTGCTGACGCTGCTCCTGGCGGGCGCCTGCTCCCGGCGCGGCCCCGTGCTTACGTTCCGCGAAGCGGACGATCCTACGGCCGATACGCTCGCCGACTGGTCGGGCGTCGCTTCGGGCCTGCATGCGGCTTGGGGCACGACCGACGAACGTTACGCCCGCTCCGTCGTGCCCGGCGCCGCGGAGTCCGAATGCCGCCTGACGGCATGGCGCGGCGAACGGGTTTCGGCCCAGCTGGTGCTGTGGAGCGCCGACAGCGTCGGCGGCGTGGAGTGCCGCATCGGGAAATTCCGCTCCGGCAGGGAGTCCCTTCCCGCCGGGATCGCACAGGCCCGTTTCGTGCGTTACGTGCTGACCGACACGTTCGGTCCGGGCTGCGGCTATCGCAAGGACGGCGATTTCCCGACCTCGCTCGCGGCCGACATGCTCGACACGCTCGGCCGCTTCGACATGGATGCGCGCACCGCGCGTCCGGTGTGGCTGACCGTCTCCGTGCCGGACGACGCTCCGGCAGGCGTCTACCGCTCCTGCGTCGAAGTGACGGGCGACGGCGTGAAGAGCCTGAAGCTGCCCTTCGAACTCCGCGTGCAGGAGCGGCGTTTGCCCCGCCCTGCGCAGTGGAGCTACCACCTCGACCTCTGGCAGCATCCTGCGGCCGCGGCGCGGGTAATGGGTCTCGGGCTGTGGAGCGACGCGCATTTCGACGCCCTGCGGCCGCTGGTGCGGATGCTCGCCGACGCCGGACAGAAGGTCGTCACGACGACGCTCAACAAGGACCCGTGGAACCACCAGTGCTTCGACGCCTATGAAGACATGATCCGCTGGACCAAACGCGCCGACGGCACGTGGGAATACGACTATTCGGTCTTCGACCGCTGGGTCGGACTCTGCGCCGGGGAGGGGATCGACCGGCAGATAAACTGCTATTCGATGCTTCCGTGGAACAACGAACTGCACTATTACGACGCGGCGGCGGACCGTTGGATCGAGACCAAAGCCGATCCCGGAACGCCCGAATTCGAAGCGATGTGGGGACCGTTCCTCCGGGATTTCGAAGCGCACCTCGACGCGAAAGGGTGGCTCGGCAAGTGCTGTATCGCCATGGACGAGCGTTCGCCCGAAACCATGGATGCGGCGATCGGCCTGCTGCGCAGCGCAGCTCCCGGACTGGGAATCGCCATGGCCGACAACCACGCCAGCTATAAGCGCTATACCGATCTGGACGACGTCTGCGTACAGATCGACTGCCGTGTGTCCGACGAGGATCTGGCCCAGCGCCATCGCGACGGACTGCTGACGACCTACTACGTCTGCTGTTCGTCGGAATTCCCCAATACGTTCACCTTCTCCGAACCGTGGGAAGCGGTCTATATGGCGTGGTTCGCCGCGGCGTGCGGTTACGACGGCATGCTGCGCTGGTCGTATAACTCATGGCCCGCCGATCCCGTGCGCGACTCGCGTTTCACGGCGTGGCCCGCGGGCGACACCTACCTGGTCTATCCCGACGCCCGTTCGTCGATCCGCTTCGAGCGGCTGCGGGAGGGTATTCAGGATTACGAGAAGATCCGCATCCTGCGCGGCGAACTGGCCTCGGACAGCACCCCCGAAGGCGCCGCGAAACGCGCCGAACTCGAAGCCGCAGTGCGTCCCTTCGAAGCGCACGACCCCGCGCAGCCGTGGCCCGACCTGCTTCACAGGGCCAAAGAGACGATCGCCCGCCTGAGCGAATAGCCCGCGGTACGCAGTCAAATCGGGAGAGGAGTTTGGGAGTCCTCTCCCGATTTTTACCGCCTTGAGGTCCGCGCTATGCGGCGGCAAACAGATCAAATCCGTTCAACAGCAGACGCTTGATCGAAGCCACACGAATCAACCCCATTGGGAAGCCGGTCCTGTTAAGGCGGATCGCTGGGGAGCGCCTCAGATGAATAATTACGGACGTCCGAAATTGAAAGGAGACAAAAGCAAAGTTAATTATTGATTTAGCCGACGGAGATGGAAGAGACATACGAACAAAAAAAACGAAGATTATTCGGCAAACAGCGTCTGCCGGAATATCTTGAAATATTGAGTCGATTGCTGCGGCGGGAAATCCATGCGCAGGATTTGCTTTCCATTGTTGCTACGGATGAATTCATACGATCGACAGCCTATTTCAAGGATATTGTCCCATGTTATAAAAAGACGATCGAATTCTCGGATAAGACAGCTTTGAAGAGAATATTGTCCGATGAAGTCTCCGATTGGAATCTCCCCTATACGATGTATATATCCGGTTCACTGGATTGCGGTCTGTTGGTCATACCGACTCTTTCTTGGTTCAATTCGGATTTCTCATTTGACGACGATCCCGGAGGTATCGCCAGCTTCACCCGGATTGATGGCGAAGATCATATTGTACTCGATTATTACGAAGAACAGGGAAAGCATTACTTGGAAATTCAAATCAAACGAAAATAATTTCCTCAGCCGACCCCGGCCGTCATTAAGGTCTGGAGAGGTTTGCAGCCGGAATCTTTTCTCCATTCCAATGACAGCGATGCTTTGCTGAAAATTTGCAGATAACCCTTTCCGGATTCTGTCGATATGCATTATGCGGATCCGTCGATTTAGTAACCATCCGGATAACTCGTCATATTGACTGAAGATTGAGTGGTCTTTCCATGTTCGTGTTGTGCGGTCGTCTTAGGTCTACTGCTGTACTTCGTGGTAATCCGCATGACGTCGTTTGCAGTCTCTGAGCCATGGAGTGCGGAGGTGCGGCTCCTATCATCACCGACAACGCCGTCAGATAACCCTCGCGAGAAAAAAGCCGTCGCAGGAGAAAAGCAACATGCCAAAGAGTTGGAACGACAGTCACCGCTAGTTTCTCCTGATCGGCAAATGGAAATAAGACAAGCTATGTATATAACCTCTTTATACCTTAAGAAATGAAAAAAGCAATAGCATATCTGGCGCTTCTGATGATGAACGGCATGCTGTGTGCCGGACCGGTATCTGCCCAGGGGCCGTTCAAAGCGGCAAAAGAGCTTGTGGCGAATTACTTTGATGCAAAATATGGTTCTGAAACAGGGCGTTATGCTCCGGAAGATCTGAACCGGAGGTATGAGATTCTCGATATTTTGACAGGGCAGCCGATTAAAAACAGTATAGAAAACGGGGCCGTTTATTTTTGTGCCATGTACGGAGATGACGCCTGTGGAATTTACCTGCTGTTGGAAAACGATGTTCCCGAACTTATCACAGTGCGGACCCTTCCCGAATATCAGGTTTTTTGGGATTTTATCTATCGGAACGGCTATACACGGGAGCAAATGAATACTTGTGTCGAATTCATTGTAGCGAGGTATGAATACGAAGTGTCTGTAACCGTGCATTAGAAGAGTTGTGTTTTGGATTTATCGATCGGCATGTGAAAGATCGCATGCCGATTTTATATGTAATGAATCCGATACCGACGGCGGATTTGGATGTCGAAGATGTATCGGGGATTTGAATATATTATTTATCAGAGATTGACATAAAATGCATAAAACCGAACACCCGACTAAAATAATTAGCCGGGTGTTCGATATGAAAATCAGGCACACGATTTATGAATTATCTTTTTTGAGGTAATCCTTGTGCCCATACTAAAATTAACGCGGTTTTATTGGGTTTAAAAGGTGCCTTCCTAATGGTTAAGCCGATTTGACCCAATGGAATCATCCCGGCAAAACAGTCCGTTTAATGTATTTATGACCGCTGCCGAATACATTTGCTTACTTACCACATGTCGATCCAATAGGCAACATAGTTTTTCCAGATTGTGACGCCATATGTACTGCCATGTTCCCATTTTACCGGTAATCCGGCCCGATCCCTGCGTAAAAGTTGTTTGTCTGTACTAGCGCCTCTTGTCCAGCCCAGATTATATATGGTAGCTTCATGCGTATATTCCGTTCCCCAGGTTCCATTTTGTAAAAAATCAAAATTGGGGATCGGGCTTAGGTCGAGCGTGTCTTTTATTGATTTAAGATTGGGAAAATGCTTGATTTCATTCGGGTCATAATCCAGAATAAGCAAATATTGATCTTTGAAACCATATGTAATATCAGTTTCATAAGCCCGCATTGATATACTGTCCATCTTATCTTTCGGATATTCCATCAGAAGATGTATGTAGCATGGCAATCCCTTACCTTCTGAGGGTAATGACACATTGAAAGCCAGCAACTTTCCGGATCTTAAACCGGGTAAAAATTTTGTCTCCGATTCGGGGAAGACACTTTTGGCTTCAGCATAGATTTTTTCTATCTGTTCATCGACAGGAATTCCGGTTGAACAGGACGGAAAAAAGATAACTGAAAATATCCCGATAAAAAAAATGGTTGCCCTCATAAATATCAGCCGCTTAAATAATTAATTAATAATATTTCATCAATGGCCCTTTGCCGTTTGTAGCCTTGTCATATGCACTCCAGCTGCGATAAATTTTTGTACTGGTGTTATCATGCTGTCCCAGTTCTATGGCTGCGCCGATAGTAAGAACTTGCTGAAAAAGTCCTTTCCCGGGCTTTTTTCTAGCAGGTTTATACTGGTTTACATAAGTGTGATTTTTATGTTGTCCTCCCATGAGAACCTCGTACCATGTTTGTCCTGCATCAAACTCAAGCGTGTACGAACGGCTTACCTCCATTTGTTCGTCTGCAGATATGATAGAATATTTTTGATTAATAATTGTACGTGTGCCCGACTCCACCGTAATGCTTCTTTTGCCGGAAGAATACGATCCCTTGCTTGTTGCCAGGTTAATCAGTTGCTCTGACGGAGTAATGCTGTAACCTCTTTCAGCGGCGAAAGATTGCGCGCTGTCATAATTATAATAGCTCTCCTGGACATCTCCCATATCTCCCATCATGGCATTATCTCCTATCCTGGTGTATGTTTGGTCTTTATAAGTCACAGTCCTGTCGTTTTGATCTGCATTAAAATATAATGTTCCTGTCAGGTTATTCAAGTACCAGTCCTTTCCGTCCGGATCGATGAATACGATCGGATTATTGGCACAAAATGCAAATGGGCTGATGCCGGGGTATTTCTCTGCCAATGGATCCACGCCATTCCATCTGAGCCGGTATTTTGAGTCGTACATGCGTGCCCCGTAATCGATATACGGAACATTTACGAACATCTGCTCTTCCTTTCCGTTGTAACGATAGCGGTTGTCTGTGAGCTGTCCTGTCTCCCATCGCAGTCCGAAGGGATAGTAGTCGCTGTTTTCCTGAATCTGTCCACCGGAATTTACTACGACCCGTGTGCTTCCCAGATGGTCGGTTACGAAATAGTGGGGTTCATTGCCCGCGGACGTTGCGATAAAGCGCCCGCCATTGAACGCTGCGCTTTCCAGTACATACTCATCTTCGTATTTCTGATATACAAAAGAACCGATGTATGTCAGCCCGGAACCCTGTGCATCCGTTGCCCGGAGTTTCGTACCATCCGAAAGGTATGAATAATTTGCCAATAATGTCCCGTCTCGCTCGACTTTCTGGGCCAGGTTGAGGTAATTGTATGTAATCTCCAGCCCATTCGCCCCGTCTTCAGTCATATTTCCGTTGGCGTCGTAGGCATAATGATACGTACGAGCAGACGTTTCATCATCCAGCGATGTAAGTTGATTGCCTGAATAGCTGTAGACGAAGTCACTTTCAAGCAATCCGTTGCCCGTTCGTTTCATTGTCCGGATATTTCCGTTGCGGTCGTAGGACAATCCCTTTTCGACAAACAGGTCGCTGGGCGATCCGTTAACGTATTGTTTGGTGTCTGTCAGTCGCGCAAACCGGTCGTATGTGAATGCATAGGTGTTCTTGTCCGCTGCTGCGTCGTGCTGCCATGCCCATTCCGACATATTGCCCGTGTAGCTGGGGGTAGTGCCCGGTTGCCGGGGATCGTAATAGCGCAGTTCCAGGTCTAAGAGCTGCCGACCGGTTCCGAGTGTAGCCTGCTTGCGGGTAAGCCAGCCCTGGATATTGTAGGCGAAGGTTTCGGCGATGGTATTCTCGCCTTTTCCGCAAGTCTTGGCAGTCTGTCTGCCTAATTGGTCGTAACGATATTCGACCACGACGGGGGCGCTGTCATTGAGGGTCGTTGTTTCGGACAACAGGCGTCCCCGGCTATCATAAGTGTATCTGGTCAGCAATTCATCGGGTGTTCGGATATCTCCAACTCCAACTGCGGCATACCTGAGTGGGCGAGCGAGGTCTGAAACAGGGTAGGTCTGCGGATTGGTCTCCTTGCCTGTTATCTGACCGGACAGGATGGCGTCCCCGGAGATATTCGGACAGCTCGTCGAGATTTTATATGCATCGAACCTCTTATATATCGTAGCGTACGTGTAGGCTATATCCTTGTAAAGAACCGGAATGCGGTAGTAGTCGGCGCCTTCGTGGGATGTAAGGTAATAGATCGAATGGGCTGAAAAATCGTCGTTGAGGAAAAAATGCTCGGGGTCCTCATCCTCAAAGAAAAACCAGGTGTCGCACAACTCCGGGTAGATGACGAAATATTCGCCTTCTACATAAGTCTCCTCATCGGGCAGGGCATGTACGATCTCATACTTGTGAGTGCGCTCATTATAGCCTCCCTCTTCCATAATTATTTTTTCGACGATATCGCGGCATTTGAGCGGTATTTTGTAATAGTCGGCGCCGTTGGCACTGGTGATATAATACTGCTGACGACCCTGGTTTGCATTGAGCAGTATCTTGTGATCGGGGTCGGCCAGGATTCCCGGAGAGGTGCCGGGCCCCCTGTCCGGATGGATCAGCAGGTATGCTCCTTCGATACAGTCTATGGATTCCGGGAGTTTGTCCGTTATCTCATACATTGGGTCGCAGCGGACAGCCTCATAGAGCATACTCTTGCAATCGACAGGAATGTAGTAATAATCGCCCCCGTCACGCGTCCCGATGTAATACATGGGCTGGGCACGCCTGTCGCTGATAAAGAATCTTTCTTCGGGATCGAGATAGGTGCCTATGCTGCGTTCGGCATCCCGCGACGGATAGATCACGAAATATTCACCCCTGACTACCGAAGTCGTGTCGTTAATGTCCCCGTGCGATTCATGCCGAGCAAGGACATTGCCCATAAAATCATATGCTGTGGTATAGCGGCTGATCCCGCCTATGGCATTGAGTTCGTTGGTCTGTATCAGGCGGCCTTTGTCGTCATAATGGAAAGCCCGCTCGACGTAATTTGGAACTCCGTTTGAGAAAGCAGAATCTATGACGGCCAGTTTTTCATAGATCTTTAAACCGACATTGGAGCGTCCGATATCCGAAGAAACGGCTATGCCGTCGACCGGGTAGAAGTTCAGGCTTTCGGGAATAACAAAAGGTTTTTTAGCCCCATCCGCATTGTCGTCGGCATAAAGTGCGCCGCCGTAACGGTATTGTGCAAGGAGCTTGGGATTGTGATCGACAGGTTTCTTGGCCGATGTTACGGTCGTGGTCTGGTCTGTGATTCTGTCATACTCGTCATAGGTGTAATTTATCCACAAATAGGGCTTTTCTTCAGCCGTGACCGCGTCATCCGTATTGCGGCTCAGATCTCCGTTTCCATCGCGATAACGGGTGAGCCGGCGTGTCGAGTCATAAAGCATGATCTCGGAATCCCGCCCCGGCAGGCGCTTCTCAATCAGATTGCCGTATCCGTCATAACGATAATAATAACAATATTGTCGGATGACCTCATCACCGACCGCACATGGAGGTGCACTTGATTTGAGAATGGCGCTCCCTTCGGGCGATATGACAAACGCCAACCTGCCGGACTTGTCATAAATAGAATAGGTGTCCGCAGAGTCGTTGTCGAGCAATACCTGCGAGAGGAGTATACGGCCTTCCGAATCGGTAAATTGACGGGATTCGACTCCGTCTTCATTAATAGAAGAAGTTACCGACAATATCTTGGCCGGATAATAACCGATAAATTCAATATCATCGCCTGAGGTCCTGAACTTCATAACCTGGTTTGCGTCGTTCAGTCCATAATTGCATTGAGTGAATTTATCGCCTTCCGGACGACGGTAAGCTTCTCCCGGCCGGTATGTTTTCGTAATACGGTCCGAGACGAATGATTCATACTGCATCTCGGAATAGGGCGTTGTGTCGTGATAGTAGTTCGAAATACTCTTTTTTAATAGGGCCGCCGAGTTGTATGCACCGGTATTATTGGAGAGGGGAACGGGCAGCCATTCCTTGTTTTTCCTGAGATTTTCATCGTATTCAACGCAGAGAACGAGGTCGTTAAGTTGGTCGGTCGGTTTGCAGTCGACCATTTGCTCTAAATATCCCAACCCGTTGTAATAGTTCACCTGATCGTAATGGGCTGCTCCATTTTCGGCAATATAGGTGCGTGTGTGTATGTAATTATTATCCCCTAAATTCAGCTCGCCTGTATCGGGCTGTTCTGGCTCACTCTTTTCGGCCGGCCGCAGGGTGATCGTATTGGAATATGCATCGTTTATTTTGCGGCGGTAAGAGACTGCCTGTGCGCCCATGATATCGGGCATGCAGGTCTCTTCGTTCTTTCCGGCCATTGTTAGCCAAAAAGTATTGGAACCCGTTTTTCTTTCCCAGCTATAGACGTTTGGTTCTCCTATATATATCATTCCCGGGGATTGCGAGGTGATCATAGGGGGCTGTTCCCCGATCTGGTACGAACGGGTAGTATCACATTCGATTACACCTCCGACGGGAAAGGCGACGGGTGGACGCTTGTTTGTTGATTGTGTATAGGTCAGCGTAACACTGCCCGAAGCAAGCAGGGAGAGGCTGTTGCTCCCTTTCGTGGTTTCGTAGCTGAACGAGATCGATATGGTCCCGGAGATGGCAGCACCGGATGTATTGCTTGCAAATGTGATGCGGAAGGCTGCTCCGTTGTTGGTTACGGAGAGAACCTGGGGGTCGGACAATAAATAGTTGGTTATCCGGATCGGTCCGGATACCGCTACCTTTTTGCCGCTTCGGTCCGACAGGGGATACGTTAAAGTGAGATTTACCGTTTCTCCGTTTGCTGATACCTTAATGTTATCGGGATCGAATGCGAAGATCTGCCGCGGGATCGGATCGGGGATCGGCTTTATCGGTCCCGGATCGAGAGGGGGCTCTATCGGAATTTGAGCAAAACTGCCTGAGCAGACAAACAGCAGGGCGAACAGGAATGCGATATATTTTTTCATGGTATTCGATATTATTTTTTATCCGTGGAATATTCATAGCTCCGGAGAATGTTGCCTTTCCCATCGTATTCGGCCGCTAATTTACCTGATGGGGTATAGGTATATACGGTCTTTACTCCCGCAGGATCCGTTATCTCCGAAAGACCGACATAGGGCTTGTATTTATACGTGGTGACCATCACTCCGGGTATTTGGCGAAGTAATTCTTCTTTCTTTGTCGTTAATCCGGCGTTTTTTTCCTGGGTGGTGAGTGTACTGAAAGCGGATTTTATATCATCCGTTGTCGCATTATTGATGACGGCTTCGAGATAGAGCCCGTCCGGACTCCACAGGTAGGCGGTTCTGGTCCCCGCTTTATTGACTGTTTGCGTGACGTTGCCGTACAGGTCGAACTCCAGACAGGCTATATCCGATGTGTATGAAAGAAAATCCTTGTCACTCAAGGGTGTATTGTCCGGAATGTGTGCTTTATCCGTTTTCACTAACAGGATCATATCGAGAAAAGATGTGAAATAGTTTTTGTTATATTCCACGATATATTCATTTTCAGAATTTTTGACGGTCGTATAGGTTTGGAGAGGCTGGCGGACGAAATTATTCTTGTGCATCTCTTGTTCGACGAAGCTGCTGTAATTTGTCTTGTCCCGCAGGTAAATGTTATACAAAGTCCGGATACTTCCGTCCGATTCATAATTGATCTCCCGCGCCAACTGCTTTGCATTGTTGTACCTGTAGGCGATGGTCTTAATCGGTTTGAACTCGTATTCGTAAACTACCGAATCCAACGTAAAATTCTCAATATACTCTTTATGCTTGTAGCATCCGTCTATCGAGGTATACATCGGGCTTTGAACACTCCGTAAATTTCGATAATTGTATATTCTGTATTCAGTCTGCATCATATCATAAGGTATATTGTTCGATGTTTTTTTCAGGAGCCGTCCGCGCTCGCCATGGTGTGAATTCGGTCTCTTCAGCAGATTGTGGACGCCTTTTTTCCAGGTCGGATCGATGCCCTGCTGATACCAGGTCCCCGGTTGGAATTCCGTATATTGCTCGTATTCATTTAAATCGCAATCGGTCATCCATGTGCTGTATTCGTATTGTATTGAGGAACCGTCGCTGTTTGACTCGAGTACGGACATATATTCGACATCGCTTTTATCGTATGTGTATATATCCCAATCACTTTTTAAGTAAAAATACCAGTTCTGAGACGGGCCGTTCAGATAAGGTATCGAGATTCTGTATCGTGGGTATTTTAACAGGATGCCTGTTCTTTCCGCCGGTCCAAGATCGACCGGATCGTAGTTGTAAGAGTATTGTTTCGAGGATAATAACGTGTTGTCCCTGTCGTAATTTTGGACGGACTTGATGCGTAACCCTCCGGCAATGCCCGGTTCATCTTCCATTAGCGACAACGAATAGTCATCCAGCCATGTGTTCTTTGTCGGTTGATGTTTTACAACCCAGCCGTAGTCATGGCCTTCATATTCGAAATGCGAGCGGCCCCCGGTCGGGTAAGTAATGTCCGTCAACATGCCCCATTTGGTCTTTTCTGCGTTCGGATCACGTGAGTTTGAAAATATTATATCCGGATTGGAATCATATGCGGACAGAGGCTTGTCCCAATCCCAGTTCCACCCTCCGTTCTCGGCAATAGGAATAAACGTATCTCTTTTTGCCCTGTCGTTCCAATAGCCCCAGTGATCGATCGCGTAAGTGTCTATCTTCGGCGCCGTTGTGCTGCTGCCGTAATAATTCATATGATAAGCGCCTTCGCCGGATATTATCACAGAGTCCAGGAGCATCTTACACGGGCGGGTGTAGCTCATTCTGCAGGTCTTAAGCGTATCGGGTGTTCCTTCCCGGTTGCAGGTGATGTTTATATTCGTCAAGAGGTCCGAAGAAAAAACCGTCGCCGTTTCGTTAGCTCTCTCGATTTCATTCGATTTTCTTTTCCGGTATACGAATTCGGCTCTCCACGCTCCGATCTCGATCGAACCCAGTTGCGCTGAATTTGTGTAGGATATACCGATAGACCAGGGGCCGTGCGAATATTCATCATAGCTCATCATGTATTTGGGAATGAAATGACTGATGATGTTCCGGCGCCGGTTGTACGAAAAAACTATTTTCCGGTCGTTCGGGGCGATTACCTCTTTCAGGTGCCATGCTACGGGCATCGTTTTTGAACCGATTTTGTCGTATTGTTCCGGTCCCATCGCTTGGTACTCTCCGTCTTCATCGTTATCAGCATAATCGACCGAGTATTCATCACCGCCGAATACGTATTCGAAGCCGTCTCCGGTAACGACCGATATGGTTAAATATTCATCATGATTGCCCGGTTCGAACTGTTTGATTACGATCTCTCCGGCAGGACAATTCGAGTCGTAAACATAGAATTCCCCCATCGGGCCCAGCTGAAATGTTCCTGTGTAACCCATAAAACTAAAATGGAAAATGTCGGGTTCCATGTCGTAGTCGACAGACTTTTTATTTCTGAATAATGTTACCGGTTTGTCTTGGTCAAAGTGACGAGGTGTTATGACACAGCCAAGAGTATCCGGTAAATCATGATAATACATGTATCCGTGCTGGGGCGTCAGATTTTCGTATACCTGCTTTTTTTCATCCGGCATTCCCCGCTTTTCACGGGTTATTGTGCCTCCGACATTCAGATGCCAATCATATCCTGCGATGTCCGATTGTTTGTTGGGTTTAAATCCGTTTGACGAGTAATTGAGAGTTATCGGCAGCGTAAAATCCCGGTCATTGTACGTATAGACCGGAATGGAAACTCCTACTGTGCCCGTATGCAGGTCAAAAGGATTGTCTCCGTACATCATAAAGTTCCAGACTTGGGGGGATATCGGTTGTGTCCGGGGATCTTCGAGGGTTTTATTGCTGCTGTCGCTATTCGTCGAAGCTACAGTATTCGGAGATCTGTTGAATGTCAGCAATTCCGGAGCGGCAGATTGTGCTGAGACCGGAAAAACGAATAATACTGCAAGTGCGCAGCTTAAACATGAAAAACGAGATCGCATAAGTTAATTTTTAAGGGGTGAGATTTGATGTGCTTATATCCGGTGTAGATTATCCAGCCTGAATCGTTAACAAAATTAGAAACCATGTAACCGGATTACAAGCTAATCACCATTTTTCTCGACCTTTCAATTTGATATTAATTTATTGAATATCAGATGCTTGTGTAATATAAATCTCAACAAAATCTTTCACTGGTTATAAGCGATTGATTATCACTGTTGTATGCGTTCGCATTTGATGGGCCGGTAGTTGCTGTAAACGAATTGCAGAATAGGGCGCGCGACTTTCAGAAATAGCCTGAAAGCGAAGGTGCATCTTCGCCTTGTTTCCCTGCAGGATGTATTTGATGATATTGATATCCTTGTTACTTCTGTTAGTGTACATCATTTTCCCGAATTAACGAGGCGCCGGGAGAGGTTGTGCTATGGTATATCCGAATGAGTATTTTTTGGATAAGATTGGGCCGAGATCCAGTTATTACCCTGGATACAAAAGCTGCGAATTTTGTATGGCTATTTAACGGGAATCCCGAACCTGATGATCGGGAGCGGATGAAGTAGATATATGGGGGTGTTCCCTACGCCCGGGCAGGTTGTGTCTGGCCACATGAGGGTTGGTGCCTAATCGCTTCCTGACGGTGTGTTTCCAGGGGGGGCGGTCTCTGATTTTAGCTGTTCTGGTAAGTTGAACATTGCTGATGGAATGATTATAGATGCGTAAAAGTTCCGCTTTCTTCGATCTCCAAAGCCTTGGGACATAAGAAAATTACTACGACAATGCGTTATCTGCGATTGGAAGTGGATGAGAATGCCGCTATACTTGCCGGCAGCTCCTTTTTTAAGGATTTTGAAGAGGAAGATTGATTTGATCTATCCTACATTCTATCCTACAAAAGAGAAAAGGCGCTGATTATCAGCGCCTTTTTGTGCCCAGGACAAGACTCGAACTTGCACGAACTAATGTTCACTACCCCCTCAAAGTAGCGTGTCTACCAATTTCACCACCTGGGCCTTACCTCCGAACTTCGGATTTCGGGTGTGCAAATATAGGGCATAAATTTTAATCCGCCAAATTTTCAGGGCGGTTAATGGCAAATTTTGTTCTTCTTCGATTTCCGCCATCGGAAACAGAGCTGTTTCGGGCGCGAAATGATCTTTGGCGGATGATTATCGGGGTATAATATGAAGGTTGCGAGGAAGCCGGGGTGTCATAAGAATGTATTGCGGAATATCCTGCATAAAAAAACGCGTCTCCCGTATCGACATTCACAGTCGATGCAGAAGACGTATTTCTGCCTTTTCCATGCCTGCCGCCTCGGTTCAGCACTCGCCGTCCAGCTCCTCGGTTTTGCAGTTTCTGTCCAGTTCCTGTGCCCCAGTTCCTTTTGTCCCTGCTATCTCCGTTCAGCACTCTCCGTCCTGCGGCTTCTGTCCTGCCGCCTCCGTCTAGCTCCTCTGTTCTGCAGTTTCTGTCCAGTTCCTGTGACCCGGCTCCTTTCGTCCCTGCTGTTTCCGTTCTGCTTTCCCCGTCCGGTCCGGTGGCGGCACATCGCTCAAGCCGGACATGCCGTAAGACCGATATAAATCCTCCGGCGGTTCGCCGGAACTACTCCCCGTTCTGCGAGGAGAGGACGAGCATGCCTGAGGGTCTCCGCGCGTCCTCCGGCAGCGTCATGCCGTCTGTCGGCGCGATGCCTGCGGCGTTCCGGGCTGCGGATGCCGTGTAGGTGCGGCCCGTAATCAGATTCAGGGCTTTGGCCAGCATCGGCTCCCCGGGACCGAAATCCACCAGTTTGTTGTTCCAGTCGGCGACCGAATAATCGACCGCGAGCCCGGCCGGATTCACGGTCTCTTCTTTGGCGTTGTAGCCTTTGAACGTGATCGGAGCCAGCTCGTACGAATAGTCGCCTTCGTCGAATTTATCGACCTCCATGCCCACGTTCTTGCCGTTGGTCTTCTCTCCGATCAGCGTCACGGGGATGTCTATGCCCCGCAGTCCGTTGATGACCGCTTCGCTCGACGAGGCCGTGCTGTTGGTCGTAAGTACGTAAAGTCTGGGCAGGTCGAGGGCGTACTGCGTTAGGTCCACCCCGTAGTAGTTGCCGTAGCTGAAATTCTCGTAAAAGAGCGCTTTTCCCTGATCGTACGTATTTCCCGTCTGCTTCTGTGTTTTCGTCGGATTGGCCATGCGGTCGTCGTTGTAGCGGTAGTACTGGAAAACCTCTCCGCGGCATTTTTCCCCTGCGATGCACGTCGCCAGCATCTTCGACGAAATCACATGCCCGCCGCCGTTGTAGCGCAGGTCGAGTACCATATCGGTGATCCCCGCATCCTTGAACTTCCGGAGGGAATCCAGCAGGTCGTCGTCGTAAGCCGCGTCGAAACTGTTGTAGACCAGGTAGCCGATCTTATGCTCGTCTTCGGTGATGACGTCCGCCCGGATTACCGGATTCGGGTAGAGCTGTTCCGCCGTGAGGGCCGTCTGCACACCCGTTTCCCGGTCTTTGAAAGTTACCAATGCGGCCCCCGAAGGGCTGGTGAGCCGTTTGTATACGGGGGTGTATTCGCTTCCCGAATCGGCGATCGTGACGCCGTCTATCTCCGAGAAGATCGTACCCCGTTTGAATCCCGCCTTGTCGGCCGGGGAACCGGGGTAGACCGCCATCACGTAGAACCCGACTTTCCCCGTATTGGTGAACCGCACCACGCCCAGCCGGGCGAATCCGAAACTGTATTCCGTCTCTTTGCGGACGCCGTGATTGACGCCGCGCGTTTTCCGTCCCATGGCCGCGCGGGTCTGCGCTTTGCGGGTAATATAGGAGTAGATGTCGTAGTAAGGATTTCCCTTGCTGTCGATATACGTTTTTTTGTCGAGGTTGTTGGTGGTCATGCCCAGCAGGGTCCTTGTCAGGAAGTTGTCTTTGTCCCCGGCGTACTCGATCTTCAGGTCGCGGGTCATCTGCCCATACTCGTCGTTCCACAGGTAGCGTTCGGCCAGGTAGCTGTCTATCTTGCTGTTGCAGGACTCCGTGGTTCCCTTGCCGCCGTTTCCGGTCGTATCTTTGGCGCAGGAACCTGCCGCCAGCGCGAGAAGAAGCGCAGCGGCCCATGCGCCGTGAATTGCTTTCATTTATCGAAATTTTGTCCGCTAAAAGTAGCGATATTTTTCTATTTCCGGTTGCTGAAGTCCATTTCTCCGAACAAATAGCCCGCGCCGCCGATGCGGTCGATCACGAACAGCACGTAACGGATGTCCACGGCGATGTTGCGGCAGATCGTCTCGTCGAATGCCACGTCGCTCATCGTCGAACGCCATGTGCGGTCGAAATTCACGCCGACCAGCTCGCCCCTTGCGTTGAGGATCGGCGATCCGGAGTTGCCGCCCGTGGTGTGGTTCGTGGCCAGGAAGCAGACGGGCACCGTCGTGCGTCCGTCGATCTGCGTGGCCCAGCGTCCGTACTCCTTCGAGGCATGGATGTCGCGCAGCGCCTGCGGAATGTCGTAGTCGTAAATCTCGGGGTTGTCCTTGGCGATGATGCCGTCGATCGTGGTCCGGGGCTTGTGATACTCGCCGTCGGCGTATTCGTACCCCGCCACATGTCCGTAAGCCACGCGCAGGGTCAGGTTGGCGTCGGGGAAGAACGCCCGCCCGGCGTCCCACTCGCGCAGCCCCTTGATATAGATGGTGTAGAGTTCGTTGAGCCGTGCGCTGTTGAGGTTGCGCAGCGAGCGGGTGCCCAGCAGCCATTCGATATGCTCCTGCATCCGCTTGGCGCCTCGGGCCAGCGTATTGACGGCCGTGGTGTCGGAGCCTTCCCATACGCCGCCGAAGATCTGTTCGGCAAAGGCTTCGGGCGATCCGGCGGCCGCTGCTCCCGTGAGGAACTCCGGCGCCTGGTACTGGACCGGACAGCGGCGCGCGTACTCGCCGAAGAGGTATCTGTAGAGGGCGCGCTCGGTCGCTTCTCGCTGTGCGAAGACCGCTTCGGCCCGCTCCCCGGCGGTGTAACGCTTGGGCAGGGCGTCGAGCGTCTCGCGGGTGATCTCACGTGCGAAGTAGGCGTCCGCGATGCGGGCGTATTCGGCCTTCAGGTCGGCCACGACGCTGCGGTATTCGGGTTTGTCCTGCGCCCACGCCGCGAACTCCTGTTCGTAGGCGCGCTTCGAAGCCACCGTGCCCAGCCGGTTGATGCCCAGCACTTCGCCCTGCCATTTCTTCCAGGCGTTGGCGATCGAGGCGTGCTTGGCGGCATAGTGGATGCGCAGCGCCGGATCGCTCTGCTGCGCCGCCGAGATGATGTCGAGACGGCCCGTGCGGACGGCGATCTTCGCCGGGTCCGAACGCTCGGCTATGTAGGCCACGGCGTCCGATAGAATATACTCCTGCGTGTTGCCGGGGAAACCGTAAATCATCGTGAAGTCGCCTTCTCCGACTCCGGCGGTCGAGATTTTGAAATGCCGCTTGGGTTTGTAGGGCACGTTGTCGGGCGAATAGGCCGCGGGTTTGTTGTCCCTGCCGGCATAGATGCGGAACAGCGAGAAGTCGCCCGTGTGGCGGGGCCAGATCCAGTTGTCGGTGTCGCCGCCGAACTTGCCGATCGACGAAGGCGGGGCGGCCACCAGACGCACGTCGTCGAACTGCTCGTAGATGAACAGGAACTGCTGGTTGCCGTAATACATCTGCTCCACGGCGGCCTTGTAGCCCTTGCCTTCGGCCTCGGCCCTGCGGATGATCTCCTCCTGCGTCTGTCCTGCCGCCAGCCGGTCGGTCACCTCCTCCATGCGGACGAGGAATTTCACGTTCAGCTCCTTGTTGGGCAGCTCTTCGGCGCGCGACATGGCCCAGAATCCGTTTGTCAGGTAGTCGTGTTCGACGCTCGAATGCGACTGTATGGCGTCGTAACCGCAGTGGTGGTTGGTCAGCAGCAGTCCTTCGGGCGAGATCAGTTCGCCCGTGCAGCCGCCGTTGAACAGCACCACGGCGTCTTTCATCGAAGCCTTGTTGATCGAATAGATGTCTTCGGCCGTGAGCCGGAAACCTTTTGCGCGCATGTCGTCGATGCGCTGCGAAATCAGGCTCGGGAGCCACATGCCCTCGTCGGCGAAAGCCGCGAGTGCGAAAAATGTACAAAGCAGGGTCAGTGGTATCCGCTTCATTTTTTGTGGATTTTATGGTTTATTGATTTTGTTTCTGGACGTCGATTCCTTTTATCAGGTGTTGAAATGCTTCCTTTTTGATCCGGTATTTCCTGTTATTCAGGGACGCGGCAGCCAGATGATCGTAAATGCGCATGATCGTATCGGCCGTCAGGTGTTCCAGCCGGAGTTTTATTTCGAACCATGGCATAGTCCGATCGGCGTCCTCACGGATTTCCGCAGATTCAGGTTCGGAATCTGCGACTGCTTCGATCCAAATCGGATAAGGCGATTCGTTCAGCATGTAAATCCGGCGGGCGGTTTCCCGCAGGGCCGGTTCGTAATCGGATAATAGTCCGAATGCTTTTTCCGTAGGGACCGATGGCGGAATGTCGGTGGAAACATGGAGTTTGCTAAAAGACAGGGAAAGGCTTTTTTGGGTGCCGTTATCACCCGATTTCCAACTATTTTCCACATAGATCGTCGGTGTAAAGTCCCCGGCACTGCGCAGGGACTTGAAATCGTGTGTCAGTTTCGCTATTTCCTGACGCAGGTTTACCGGCAACTCCGTCCTGCCGGATTGCGTGTATTCCATAAGTTGCTCCGACAAGCTTACCATGCGGCCGCAGTTGGTTCCGGGTCCCGGAGACCAGCAGGTCCCGGTGTAGAATCCATAGGAAATATAATAAGAAGTCCCATCGCAGCCTTCGTACATTATGTCCAGATCCGGCATTTGCATGGTTTGTATAGCGGCTTTGAAAAGTTCCTTCAGCGCCGTCGCATCAGATTCCGAAAGTATTGTTGGGTATGATTGCATGGACTTCGATGCGGCGTCGCCTGCTTCGGGGGTGGCGAAATTTCCTGATGTCCAGAGACTTTCTTTTCCGTTGAGTTTGTAGTATGTCAGGGTATGCCGGGGCAGGGGTGTCTGGTATTCCGTGTGAAGGGACAGTGCATATTCTTTGGAAAACGAAGGCGCGACGACAATACTCAGTTCTGGCAAATCCTCCCCGAAAAGGGATTTTCGGAGCGCATGATCGTAATTTTCACTCAACGCGGAAAAGGTTCCCGGAGCCGGTTTCAGCCGCTGCTGGGCCGCTGCCTGCAGGAGACCGCACGCCAAAATCAGTAGGAGAATGGCTATGCGGCGTTTCATTGCAGGAATTTTTCCAATTCGACATAAACTTTCTGGATCGGGAGTCCCATGACGTTGTAGAACGAGCCGTTGATCTTCTCGATGGCGGCATAGCCTATCCACTCCTGGATGCCGTAGGACCCCGCCTTGTCGTAGGGCCTGAACGTGTCGAGGTAATAGCCGATCTCCTCTTCCGCGAGGGGCCGGAACCAGACGCCGCTCTCGGCGGAGAAGGTGTGCATGCGGCCGGCCGTGCGCAGCGTCACGCCCGAGACAACCGTGTGGCGGCGACCCGAAAGGCGGCGGAGCATCCCTGCGGCCTGGTCGCGGCTGTGGGGCTTGCCTAACACCTCGCCGTCGGAGACCACCACCGTGTCGGCCGTCAGCAGGATGTCGCCGGGGCCGAGCGGCGCGGGGTACGCCTCGCTTTTGAGCCGCGAGAGGAACAGCGGAACCTCTCCGGCGGGCAGGGAGCCGGGGTAAATCTCCTCGCACTCGTATTTCGGGGCCAGTTCGTAGGGCAGGCCGCAGCCCGTCATCAGTTCCCTCCGCCGCGGCGACTGCGACGCCAGCAGCAGGCGGTAGGATTCGAGTTTATCTTTCAGCAGCATGGTCTTATTTTTTTAAGTAACTATATCCGGTTTTCTATCGTATTGCTTCCCGGCCGGTCGTTGCCGCCGCCTGCGGCGTCGTTTGCAAATCCGACCCCATTCCAACCCCGTCCCTCAGGGAAGGACTTCGTGCCGCCGTGCGGCGAAACCGGCGATGCGGGCCGTCGGGATAAATAGTATGGCTGTCGTCAGAATATTACGCAACCATCCGGGCCATCATGTCCGGATAGATTCGCGGCGGCAATTCTCATCGAACCGCCATTTCACCCCGAATGTGTCGTAATCCTCTTTCGTTATCTCGAATAACACGTTGCCAATATCCCCGAACGCATTGTGATTGTATGGCTTCGCCCAATACATCCTGCCGTCCAGACCTTTTACCAACCGTTCCGGTCGGTCGAGGAATGCCACGGCGACCGTGTTGTCGTAGTCGTTCGCCAAATACCGGGACACGCTTTTGTCATCGTATTTCGGCACTATCGTCGGAGTTGCAGATGCGTCTTCGTTCATAGATTCGATTCAATGTCGCATGGTTTGGTCAGCGTATGTCGAAATTCAGCAGTTCGCGCCCTTCGAGTGCGGCCCGCAGGTTGTCTCCGGCTTTGATCGGTCCCACGCCGGCCGGGGTTCCGGTGTAGATCAGGTCGCCCATGCGCAGGGTCATGTACTGCGACACGGCGGCGATGATGCGGTCCACTGTAAAGAGCATCTGCCGCGTGTCGCCCGTCTGGCGGGTCTGGCCGTTCACCTCCAGCGTGAAGCGCAGTTTCTGCACGTCGCCGCCCAGCTCCTGCAAAGATACGAATTCCGGCGAAATCGCCGCCGAACGGTCGAACGCCTTGCAGCGTTCCCACGGCAGGCCCCCGGCGGCGGCCTGCCGCTGCAGGTCGCGGGCCGTGAAGTCGATGCCCAGCCCCACTTCGTCGTAATAGCGGTGCGCGAAACGCTCGGCGATGCTCTTTCCCACGCGGCCGATGCGCACCACCAGTTCGCACTCGTAATGCACCTCCTGCGAAAACGCGGGAATGTAGAACGGGTCGTTGTTGCGCAGCAGCGCCGTATCGGGTTTCAGGAACCAGATCGGCTCCGGCGGACACTCCGTACCGCCCGGCCGGTGCTGTTCCGGAGAGTACTCCGTGCCGCTCCCGACCCGCCGATCCGGTTCCGGCAGGCATCCCGTGCCGTTTCCGAACTGCCGGTTTGATTCCAGCGGGTATTCTGCCCGGCTTCCGACCAGCCGGTCCAGCTCCTCGGCGTGTGCAGCGTAATTGCGTCCTATGCAGATGATTTTCATGATTTTATGCTTTGTCGGACGGCTCCCCGCCCTGTCGGTTTTACATGCCGGCGAACGTCGCCGTCGCGTCGGTTCCCCGCAAGGCTCCCGGCGCGAGTTCAATCGCCTGAACATACCGGTCGGGGATGCCGTCGGCGTTGCGGATGCCCCATTCGGTACTCTGCCGGAATCCGAAACGGCCGTAATAGGCCGGATCGCCGACCAGCAGGGCGGCTTTGAAACCCAGTTCCGCGGCGCGGCGCAGTCCTTCGCGCATCAGCGTCGAACCGACGCCCTGCGAACGGTATTCGAGCGCCACGCAGAGCGGGGCTACGAGCAGCAGCTCCGTCGCCGGGCCGTCTCCGGCGTTCACCCGAAATCGGGTGAACAGGATATGCCCCGCGATCTCGCCCCCGATTTCGGCCACCAGAGCCAGTTCGGGAATGTAACCTTCGCCTGCGCGCAGCCGGTCGGTGAACTCCTGTTCGTCGCCGTCCGCAACCGGGGCGGTGCTGAAAGCGGTCTTTATGAAATCGTACAGCGCCGCGAATTCCGCAGGCCGTTCGGGTCGTATCGTCATCGGTTCGGTTGTCATTACTTTTTGTTATCTGTATTTTGTCTGTCCGTTTCTGCAGCGTGGTTTTGCGGGCGTCGCTATTACTTTTAGTTATGGTCGTACCGCTGCGCCCGGATCATCATCCAAACGATGTAAACAGGAACGTAAATCACATAAATGACCGGCAGGGCCTCCTGCCGGCCCGTCAGGTTCAGGACTACTGCAAGTAAAGCCCATAACGCCCCGATAATCACCAGATGCCGCCGCATGAACGACGACAGTCCTTCGATATCGACGTTTTTCTTCTTCTCCGCAGGCATGGTGTTGTAGCCCGCAATCAGTATCGGAAACCGCTTTACCAGCAGTCCGACGACGATCAGGAATGCGCCGGTGAGGGTGTAGATGATGGTTTCGTCCATAATTTTCGGTTATTGCGCGTCCGGCGCATGCAGCTCTGCGACCATCCGGGCCGCGAACCGGTCGCTGGCGCCGGGACCTCCGATAACCGCACGTAATTCGTCGAAGTCGGAGAGCATCTTTTCGCGCTTCGCGCCGCCTGCGACGATGGCCCGCAGTTCGCGTTCGGCGCGCGTGATGTCGAGGTCCGACTGGATGATCTCCGGGACCGCCTCGCGGCCGAGGTTGAGGTTTACGAGCGACACCCAGGGGACGTTCAGTACGTAAGGCTGTAGTTTAACCTGAAACCATAATGTCCTGTAAACCACCACTTCGGGGATGCCGAGCAGCGCCGTTTCGAGCGTCGCCGTGCCGGAGGTCACCACGGCGGCTTCGGCCGCGGCGAGCGTTTCGTAGGTCTGGTCGCAGACGTAGCGGATGTCGCTGCCGGCCATGTACTGTTCGTAAAGCGCTTTGTCCAGCCACGATACGCCCGCGACGACGAACTGGTGGCCGGGGAACTTCTTCGACAGGCCGGCCATCAGCGGCAGGTTGTCGCGGATTTCGCCCCGGCGGCTGCCGGCCAAGAGGGCGATGATCGGCCGCCCGTCCAATCCGTTGCGGCGGCGGAATTCGTCGGGCGAGGGGAGCGCGGCGCGTTTCGCCTCGATGGCGTCCACGAGCGGGTTGCCCTCGAAAACAGGTTCGATGCCGTGCCGGGGAAAGTAGGTGCGTTCGAAGGGGAAGATGATGAACAGCTTGTCCACCCAGCGGCGGATCGACTTGACGCGGTATTCGCGCCACGCCCAGACTTTGGGGGCGATGTAGTAGAAGGTGCGGATGCCGTGTTCCTTCGCCCAGCGGGCCATCTTCATGTTGAAGCCGGGGTAGTCCACCAGAATCAGCACGTCGGGGGCGAACGCCGCCACGTCGGCCTGACATTCGAGCATCTGCCGTTTGATCGTCCGCAGGTTTTTGAGTACCTGCACGATGCCGAAAAACGAGGTTTCGCGGTAGTGCTTCGCCAGGTTCGCCGCGCCGCCCGCGGCGGCCATGCGGTCGCCGCCCCAGAAGCGGAACTGCGCCCCGGGATCGGCTTTGCGAAGCCCTTCGATCAGGTTTGCGCCGTGCAGGTCGCCCGAAGGCTCGCCGGCGATGAGGTAGTATTTCATGCCTTTGCGGTTTGTTGCGTTACTCTTCGTTCAGCAGGTCGGGGCGGAGCTGCCGGGTGCGCTGGCAGGACTGTTCCTCCTGCCAGCGGGCGATTTGGGCGAAGTTGCCCGAAAGCAGGACGTCGGGGACCCTCCAGCCGCGGAATTCGGCGGGGCGGGTGTAGACCGGGGGCGCCAGCAGGTTGTCCTGAAAACTGTCCGTGAGGGCCGAGGCTTCGTCGCCAATGGCGCCCGGAATGATGCGCACGACCGAGTCGGCGATGATGCAGGCCGCCAGCTCGCCGCCCGTCAGCACGTAGTCGCCGATCGAAATTTCGCGCGTGACGAGGTGTTCGCGGATGCGGTGGTCGATGCCTTTGTAGTGGCCGCAGAGGATGATGATGTTTTCGAGCGTTGACAGCCGGTTGGC
>CAKVKI010000009.1 GCA_934754975.1 uncultured Alistipes sp.
AGGGCCGGACCCCGAAAAACCCGCCGTGGAGGGCATTCCGCTGTCGATCCGCAACCGCGACTTCAACAACATCACCATCACGCAGGAGGGCGACGAATGGATCATCCTCACCACGGGCCTAGACCCGTATATCTGGTTCGACGCCGCGATTCCGGTAAATTTCAAAAAGCAGTACATGCTCGCCTTCGACAGTTTCAACACCACGGAGACGCTGCCGCTGGTAATCTTCGTGGGCGAAGTCTGCGACGGCGACCACCTGCTCGAAAACGGCGACTACACGCTGCCCCGCACCGAGGGGTGGTCGGCTGTGTCGTACAACCTCTCGAAAGTCAAACAGGCGCCCGCCGTACCGTTCAAATCGGTGCGCGTCCGCTTCGGACTCAATGGCGAACATACGTTCCGCCTGAAAAATCCCGTCCTGCGCGAACCCAACAAGCAGGAGATCGAAGCCGCGGAAAACGAAGCCAACCGACTCAAGGAGGAGCAGGAACTCACCAAGCGGCTGAACAGCTACCTCGCCAAAAGCTTCCCGTCGAAAATAGAGCTGGTCACGGCGGATTACACGGCCGGCACCGTCTCGGTAACGGGCACGACCGACGCGACGGACTTCGACGGCGTCGGACTGGCCGAAATACCGATGTGGGCGGATCAGACCAAGCTCACCGCCGTCGAGAGCTTTACGCCCCTCACGGGCGGCTCCATATCGCAGTCGTTCCCGCGTTTGGCCGAAGGCGGACGCGACCGCCTGCTGTCGGGCTGGGCCGTGGTGCGGCAGGAGGGCGACGGTTACACGCTGCTCTCGGCCGTACACCACACCGACCGAATCGACAATCCGCGGGCGAATCTTCCCAAAATGATTCCGTCCTCGATCAAGGGTATCGGCGGCTGTCCGTACGACCATGCGGACATGCAAGACCTGAACATCGCCACCGGCACGTTCAATATCATCCTCGACCAGATTCTCTACACCGATCCGGGCGGCGGGCGCGAACCCTACGAATATGCCGGCAAGACCTATTACGCCGACGTGAACGGCAGCATGATCAAACAGATCGACCACGACGTAAAAATCTCGCAGCAGATGGGACTCATGGTCTCGGCCATTCTGCTGGTGCCCGTGAACCGGGGCGCCGCCGAAGGGTCGTGGCTCGATCTGGTCGCCCACCCCGAAAACGAATACAGCGCGGCCTTCTCGATGCCGAACATGCTGTCCAAAGAGGCCGTGGAAGCCTATGCCGCGACCATGAATTTCCTCTGCGAACGCTACAGCACCGAGCAGTACGGACGCATCCACCACTGGATCATCCACAACGAGATTCAGGCCGGATTCTACTGGACCAATGCCGGACGGCGCAGCCTGGAGACCTATATGAATCTTTACGAGCGTTCGATGCGGCTCGTGCAGACGATCGCGCGTCAATACGACCCCAACGCCAAGTCGCTCATCTCGCTCGACCACGGCTGGACGGACCAGGGTTCCGACCGTTCGTACCAGGGTGTGAAACTGCTCGAACAGCTCGTGAAATACTGCCGTCAGGAGGGCGACTTCGAATGGGGCATCGCCTTCCACCCCTATCCGCAGGACATCAACAACCCGCGCACATGGCTCGACGACAAGGCCGCCTACAGTTTCTCGACACAGTACCTTACGCCCCGGAACCTCGAAGTACTCGACGCATGGGCCGAACTGCCCGAAGTCTGCTACAAAGGCACCCAGCCGCGTGAAATACAGTTCACCGAACAGGGTATCAACACGCCCGACTACGAACCGCTGTCGCTGCAGAATCAGGCCGCAGGCGTGGCCTACTCGCTGGCCAAGATCCGGCATATGAAGCACGTCACCAGCTACGCCTACCACCTCTGGGCCGACGCCCGCGAGGAAGGCTCGCTGCGGCTGGGCCTGCGCAAATACCGCGACGATGCCGCCGACCCGCTGGGTAAAAAACCGAGCTGGGAGGTGTTCCGGGCCTTCGGTCAGGACGATTGGCAGAGCGTTTCGGCCCCCTACCTCGACGTCATCGGCATCGAAAGCTGGGACGACGTGGTCTACAAGGGAACAATTACAAAATAAAATCGCTAACTTTCACTCGAAAAAATGAAACTCAGACACCTCGCATGCTGCCTGCTGCTGCTCGCCGGAAACACCGTCGCACGGGCCGCCGCGCCGGGTCCCGAAGCGGGTCCGGTCAAACTGACCATCCGGCCGTCCGACTCCAACAACGTCACGGTCGAACGCCGCGGCGACGACTACGTAATCACCACCACGGGCGTCGATCCCTATGTATTCCTCGATGCCGAACGTCCGGTCGACGTGACCGAATATCCGATGCTGGCGTTCAACAGCTTCAACACTTCGGGCATCATGTCGCTGGCGCTCTTCGTCGGACAGCTCGACAACAACCATCTTATTGAGGGCAACCTCTATGAACTGCCCCGCACCGAGGGGTGGTCGTCGAACGCCTACGACATCTCCTGCACCGACACGCCGCCCGCAGGCCCGGTGTCGTGGATCCGCATCCGCTTCGGCATGAACGGCGGCAATAAATTCACCATCAGCGGACTGCAGCTGCGCGCCATGAACGACCGCGACCGCGATATCCTGGGCAACATCGAACGCCGCGACCGCGAGGACCGGGAGCAGTGCGACCGGCTGGCGGCCTATCTCAAGACGTCGTTTCCCTCGACCATAACGCACGTCGAAGTCTCCTATCCCGAATCGAAGGTTACTGTCGAAGGCACCCTCAAGGGCAAACCCGGCGCCGCAGTAGGATTGGCTGAAATCCCGATGTGGGAGGACTACACCGCACTGAAAGAGATCGGCGAATTCCTGCCGCTGGCCAAAACCGGGAAATTCCGCTTCACGCTGCCGCGCTTCGCCGCCGACAAGCACGACCGCCTGCTTTCGGGCTGGGCCGTGGTGCGCAAAACAGCCGGCGGTTACGAACTGCTTTCGGCCGTACACTATCCCGACGACATCGCCCCGCGCGAGAAGCTGCGCAAAGTGACGGCGAACTCGCTGAAAGGCATCGGAGGCTGTCCGTTCGACCACCAGGACATGATCGAACTGGGCGTGGGCGGTGCGAATTTCAACATCATGCTCAACGAAATCCTCTTCCCCGATCCCGCACCGGGGCGCGAGCCTTACCAATACTGCGGCCGGACGTGGTACGTGGACGAGAACAGCCACGCCATCCGGCTGCTCGACCTCAACGCCCGCAAGGCCAAGGAGCATGGCTGGCTCATCTCGGCCATCCTGCTGCTGCCGCTCGACCGCGACTTCACGCCCGGAACATGGATGATGCAGGCCGCGCACCCCGAGCGCCAGGGCAGCGCCGCGTTCGCCATGCCCAACATCCTCTCGCGCACGGGCCTCGAAGCCTACGCCGCGACGATGACCTACCTCTGCGAGCGTTACAGCTCCGAGGAGCGGGGCCGCATCCACCACTGGATCGTCCACAACGAAATCCAGAACGGATTCTACTGGGCCAACGCGGGCGACCGCCGGATGCTCTCCTACATGAATCTCTACCAGAAGTCGATGCGCACGGTCTACAACATCGCGCGCCAGTACGATCCCCACGCGCAGGTACTCGTGTCGATGGACCACGACTGGAACCGCAAAAGCAACAAACGCAGTTACGAGGGCCGCGACCTGCTGAATATCCTCGTGGACTTCTGCCATCAGGAGGGCGACTTCCAATGGGCGGTGGCGTTCCACCCCTATCCGCAGGACATCAACAATCCGCGCACCTGGGAGGACGACCAGGCGACCTATCGTTTCGACACGCCGTTCCTCACCCCCAAAAACCTCGAAGTGCTGAACGCCTGGGTCGAACTGCCCGAAGTCCGCTACCGCGGCCTGCCGCGCGAAATCCACTTCACCGAGCAGGGCCTCAACTCGCCCGACTACAGCGAAAAGTCGCTCCTCGACCAAGCCGCAGGCATGGCCTACACCTGGGAGAAGATCCGCAAAATGAAGAACGTAAAGTGCTACTACTACCACCTCTGGGCCGACGACCACGGCGAAGGCGGACTGCGGCTGGGACTGCGCAAATTCTGGGATTACGCCGACGATCCGCTGGGCAAGAAGCCTATCTGGGACGTGGTGCGCGCTTTCGAGACGCCCGAATGGGAGAAGGTCAGCGAGCCGTACAAGGCCGTGATCGGCGTCAAGGAGTGGGAAGAGATCCGCTACAAAGGCAAAATCGAATAAATCCGGGCCCGAGGCCCCAATGCTATGAGAACCAAACATATCGCATTCGCCCTGCTCGCGGCGGCCGGTCTGGCGGCCTGCGGCGGCGACCCGCTGAAGGAGGCGTTCCGCGACCCCGCGAACGAATTCCGGCCCCAGCCTTTCTGGCACCTGAACGGCACCCTGACCAGCCGACACATCGACCGCCAGCTGACCGAAGCCCGCGACAAAGCGGGTTTCGGCGGCGTAGCCGTACTTCCCGTCACGGCGCAGCCCCACTGGCAGAAAGGGTTCATGTGTCCGGGCATGAGTCCCGAATACCTCGGCCGGGAGTATTTCGACCGTTACACCGACATCCTCGAAGTCTCGAAACGCAACGGAACGCAGGTGATCCTCTACGACGACATCGACTTTCCGAGCGGTTCGGCAGGCGGACGCCTGCTGCGCGAATATCCGCAGTACACCCGTAAATTCCTCGCCAAGCATGAATTCGCGGCGCACGGCGGTACCCGCTTCCGGCAGGAGTTCCGGCCCGGCGCCGCCGCGACCGTCATGGCCGTTTCGGCCCTGAACCCGCAGACCAGGGAGGTCGCGGACCTCGGCGACGCCTACCGCGACGGCGTGCTGGAGTGGCAGGTCCCGGAGGGCGAATGGAAGGTGATGCTCTTCACCTGCAGCTATTCGGTGGGCGGCGTACACGGGCACCTGGTGGACTACATGCAGCCCGAAGCCGTCAGCACCCTGCTGGACATGACCTACGGCGAATACGACAAACGCTACAACTCCTATTTCGGCGATGTCATCCGGAAAACGTTCTTCGACGACGTGGGCTTCGTGCATATGGAACAGACGTGGACCCCGGCCATCACGAAGGTTTTCCGCGAAAAGTACGGCCGCAATCCGGCGCTCTACTATCCCGCGCTCTTCTACGACATCGGACCCGAAACGGGCGCGGCGCGCATCGCCTTCTACGACATCCGCTCGGAACTGATGGCCGAAGGATACGTCCGGCAGGTCTCCGAGTGGTCCCGGGCGCGCCGGATGCACAGCATGGGCCATCCGCCCGAGAATTACAGTCCCAATTCGGTCGTGGCGCACGGCGACATCCTGAAATACTACCGCCATGTGGACATTCCGCTGCTCGACGCCATCCTCTATTTCCGGCGGGGGCTGAACGGCTTCAAGCAGGTATGCTCGGCAGCCGATTTGGGCGACAAGCCCGTCGTCGGCGCGGAGCTGTGCGGCGCCTACCCCGAAGAGATGGATTCGGCGACGCTCTACCGCACCACGCTCGAAGCCATGGCGCGCGGCGTGAACTTCGTCGTTCCCCATGGCATGTGGTACGACACCGATCCGCAGACGGTGCGCATCCCGCCGCTGATCGCTCCCGAAAATCCGCGGCTGGGTCCCGCGCTGAAAGGCTACAGCGTCTCGACCGGACGTTCGTGCATGCTGCTGCAGGGCGGCCGCCGCATCGCCGACATCGCCGTGCTGTGGCCCATCAACGCCATCCAGGCCGAGTCGTATATGTTCCGCGACGCCTAATCGGGACTCCCCATCGCCAACTGGCATCCGGACGACGTGGTGAACTACGCGCTGAGCGGCATGCTCACCAACAACCTGCACCGCGACTTCACCTACATCCACCCCGAAAACCTCACGGACGGCAAAGTGTCGGTCGAAGGCGACCGCCTGCGGCTCAACAACGCCGAAAACCTGCAGGAATACAGCGTACTCATCATTCCGGGAGGCGGCTACATCTCGGCCGGGGCGCTGGCCCGCATCGGCGAATTCTACGACAACGGCGGCAAGGTGATCGCACTGGCGTCGCTGCCGTCGCACGCCGCGGAATTCGGCCGCGACGCGGAGGTGCAGTCGCTGATCGCGGCCATTTTCGGCACGGCGGCGCCCGCCGCAGGAGCGACCGCGACCAACGACAGGGGCGGCAAATTCATCTTCGCACCCCGGACGACAGCCCAAAGCGTGGCCGACGCCCTCGCGCAGACGGGCTGCGAAGCCGACGTGGTTATCCCGGACGCACAGCCCGACGAAGCCGGATTCATCAACTACACGCACAAGCAGCGCGACGGACGCGACTTCTATTTCGTCACGAACACCACCGCCCGGCCCTTCGCGGGTGAAATCTCGCTGCGGGGCGAATTCGGCACGGTCGAACTGTGGAATCCCCACACGGGAGAGACAGCACCCGCCAAATTCCGCACCGACAAGGGCCGCACACTGGTTTCGGCCCGAATTCCGGCCGTTCGTTCGCTCTTTATCGCAACCCGAAAATAACCGCCGTGCGACGACTGCTCTCCATAGCCCTTTTCCTGACGCTGGCGGCGGTTCGGCCGTCGCTGGCCACGAATCCCGACACACCGGACGCGCCCGGAACATCCGCCGCGCCTAAACCGCCGGCTGCACCTGAAACACCCGCTCCGCCCGCCGGGGAGATTATCCGATGCAAGCTGTCCGGTTCGGAAATCTATCCGGGAACCGAGCGCGACTATTGGATTTACGTACCGGCGTCGTACCGGGGCGACAGGCCCGCATGTCTCTATCTGGATATGGACTGCATCCATTACGACGCTCCGGCGGTCTTCGACCGGATGATCGCCGACGGGGAACTGCCGGTCATCATCGGCGTATTCATGGCCCCGGGCGCCGTGAACGACGGGCAGGGCAATCCCGTACGTTTCAACCGAAGCAACGAATTCGACCGTATCGACGAGCGGTTCGCCGACTTCGTCGAGCGGGAACTGCTGCCCGACGCCGAGCGACGCACGACGGCCGACGGCCGGGCGGTCCGGCTGTCGAAAGACCCCAACGACCGCCTGATTACGGGCGGCAGCAGCGGCGCGATCTGCGCGTTCACGGCGGCATGGCAGCGTCCCGACCTTTTCAGCCGGGTGTTCAGCGTGGTCGGTACCTATGTCTCGATGCGCGGCGGCCACGAATATCCCTACCTGATCCGCAAAACCGAACCCAAGCCGCTCCGCATCTTCATCCAGGACAACGTGAACGACGTCTGGAACCCGCTCTTCGGCCATTGGTTCGAAGCCAACCGGCTGATGCTCTCGGCGCTCGACTTCGCGGGCTATGCGCCCAACCACTCGTGGGGCGACACGGGCCACGACGACATCGGCGCCGCGCGGATATTTCCCGAAGCGATGCGATGGCTCTGGAAAGACTGGCCCGCCCGCATCACGGCGGGAACATCGCAAAACGACATGCTCGCGGCCATCCTCGAACCCGGCGCCGAATGGCGGGAGATTCCGCTCCCTTTCACCCCCGCAGGACAGTTGATGTCCGATGCGGCGGGACGGCTGTTCGTCGCCGACGACCGGGGCTGCGTCCGCTCCGTCACGACGGAAGGAGAGACCGAACCGTTCCTCACACTGCCCCGCGGCGAAAAAGCGGCGGCAGCCTGCACGAAAGGCATCTACACCACCGACCGCAAAGGCCGCATCCGGCTCTACGCCGGCAGCGGCGCACCCGAAACGATCACCCGGCTCCCCGGCGTCAGGGCGCTGCTCCCCATAGGTCCCGGCGGCGAACTGATCGCCTCGACCGGCAGGGAGTACGGAAGCCGCATCGTACGCATCGGCGCGGACGGAACCGTCCGGACCGTCGGCGGCTGTCCGGAGGGCGGAGAATCGCTCGCCCTGTTTCCGAATCACGAAATGTTGCTATCTTCGCGCATGTATTCCGACTGGATCGACAACTACGTGGTGCGCCGCGACGGTTCGCTCGACTGCCGGCAGGAGTGGTACCGCCTGCACAATATCTACGCCGACCACCTGCGGCCGCGCGGCAACATGCAATGCGACCGGCAGGGCAACCTCTACGCCGCCACGCCGACCGGCATACAGGTCTGCGACCACAACGGCCGCGTAAGGGCCGTCCTGCAGCCCGGCGCCGGGGGCGTCGCATCGCTCTGCTTCGCGGGCGCGGACCACCGGACGCTCTGCGCGCTCGCAGGCGGCAGGCTCCTCATGCGGCGCATGAAAGCGGCGGGCGCGACTCCCGACATGGCGGCCGCAGGGGTCGCGGCGCAGGGAGCCGGATGACGAAAACGAACAACGCTAAAACCCAACTTATGAAGTACAGATTATTACTTCCGGCACTCGCCCTGTTATTATCGGCCGCATCGTGCGGCGGCCGGAAAACCATCTCCGGCGACGAACTGGCGGCGGGCTTCGCGGCGACGCCCGATTCGATACAGACATCGGTCTACTGGTACTGGATCTCGAACCACATCAGCGCCGACGGCGTGCGCCGCGACCTGGAGTCGATGAAGCGGATCGGCATCGACCGCGCCTTCATCGGCAACATCGGCCTCGAAGACAGCGAATCGGGCGAAGGACCCGTCAAATTCTACAGTGAAGCGTGGTGGGAGGTGATGCACACGGCGCTGAAAACCGCCACGGAGCTGGGCATCGACATCGGCATTTTCAACTGCCCGGGCTGGAGCCAGTCGGGCGGTCCGTGGGTCGAACCGCAGCAGTCGATGCGCTATCTGGCCAACACCTCGACCCGCATCACGGGCGGACGGCAGGTGGAGATCGACCTGCCCCGGCCCGCAGGCGAACGGAGCGCCGATTTCCAGGATGTGAAAGTGATCGCCTACCCGGCGATCGACGGCCAAACGCTCACCCCGGCCGACGCCGAAGTTACGGCCACGCCGTCGGTAGCGCACCCCGAACAACTCATCGACGGCGACCCCGAAACCTCGGTGGAACTGCTTCCCGCCGGTTCGCAGAGCGGCGAGGTCACGCTGGAATTCACGACCGACAGGCCGTTCACGCTGCGCAGCCTGAAACTCCGCGTCACCGAAGCCCCGGTGGACTGTCCGGCCCGGCTCGAAGCCGAACTGGACGGCACGCTGCATACGCTGGCCGAATTTCCGGTCACGCGCTTCAACCCCGCCCTGCACGTAGGCTTCGACCCCTATGCGCCGATAGTGATTTCGGTCCCGGCGACCGCCTCGACCCGCTTCCGGCTCGTGTTCACCGACGCCACGCCCGGCTTCGGACTGCGTGAAGCCGAACTCTCGTCGCTGCCCGTAGTGGAGCGTTACCCCGAAAAGACGCTGGCCAAAATGTACCAGACCCCGCTGCCCTACTGGCACGAATACATGTGGCGCGTCCAGCCCGCAGCGGACGACCCGTCGCTGGTAATCAGACCGGGCGACATCCTCGATATCAGCGACTGCCTGGAGGGCGACCGCCTGACATGGAACGCCCCCGCAGGCGAATGGACCGTCCTGCGCACGGGCATGCTTCCCACGGGCGTCATGAACTCCCCGGCGCGTCCCGAAGCCGAAGGGCTGGAGACCGACAAAATGAGCAAGCAGCACATCGAAGCCCATTTCGAAGCGTTCCTCGGCGAAATATACCGCCGCATTCCGGCCGAAGACCGCAAATGCTGGAAAGTCGTCGTGGAGGACTCCTACGAAACCGGCGGACAGAACTTCACGGACGGTTTCCTCGAAGCCTTCAGCAACCGTTACGGCTATGATCCGATACCGTTCCTGCCCGTCTATGCGGGCACGGTTGTGCAGAGCGAAGAGGTTTCCGACCGGTTCCTGTGGGACATGCGGCGGCTGGTAGCCGACAAAGTCGCTTACGACTACGTCGCCGGACTGCGCGAAGTGAGCCACAAGTACGGACTGACGACATGGCTCGAAAATTACGGACACTGGGGCTTCCCCGGCGAATTCCTGCAGTACGGCGGACAGTCGGACGAGATCGGCGGCGAATTCTGGAGCGAGGGAAGCCTGGGCGACATCGAAAACCGCGCGGCATCGTCGTGCGGCCATATTTACGGCAAGAACAAGATTTCGGCCGAGTCGTTCACGGCGGGCGGCGGCGGTTACCACCGTTACCCGGCCATGATGAAACAGCGCGGCGACCGTTTCTTCACCGAGGGCATCAACAACACGCTGCTGCACCTCTACATCTCGCAGCCCTACGAAGACCGCGAGCCGGGCGTAAACGCCACCTTCGGCAACGAATTCAACCGCAAGAACACCTGGTTCCCGCAGCTGGACCTCTTCATCCGATACGTCAAGCGCGTGAACTTCATGCTCCAGCAGGGACTCAACGTGGCCGACGCAGCCTACTTCATCGGCGAGGATACGCCCAAGATGACGGGCGTCACCGACCCGGCCCTTCCCAAAGGCTACCAGTTCGACTACATCAACGCCGAAGTGATCGAACGCGACATGACGGTTGCTAACGGACTGCTGACGCTGCCCCACGGCACGCAGTACCGCATACTCGTACTGCCCAAATTGGAGACCATGCGTCCGCAACTGCTGGACAAAATCGCCCGGCTCATCGAACAGGGCGCCGTCGTACTCGGCCCCGCACCCCGCCGCTCGCCCAGCTACGAGAACTATCCCGCCGCCGACCGGGAGGTCCGCAGCAAGGCCGACGCACTCTGGTCGCAGATCGACCCGGCGACCGGTTACGCCCGCATCGGCAAGGGACTGTTGATCGACGGGCTGACGATGCCGCAGGTGATGGACCTGATCGGCTGCGCCCCCGACTGCCGCACGGCGGACGAAGATCCGGTACTCTACTGCCACCGCACGGTGGGCGGCATGGAGATTTACTTCGTCTCGAACCAGAGCGGCGAACCGATCCGCACGGCCCCCGAATTCCGCGTCAAAGGCATGCAGCCCGAAGCATGGAACGCCGTCGACGGCACGATGCGCTCCCTGCCGGCCTTCGCCCCGACATCCGACGGGGTGCGGGTTCCGCTCAAACTCGACGGTTACGAAAGCCTCTTTATCGTATTCCGCCGTTCGGCCGCGCGTCCCGAAACGACCGACATCGCCGCCGGAACGGAAGCCAACTTTCCGGCCTACAAAGTCCTGAAGACGCTCGGAGGTCCGTGGACGCTCACCTTCGACCAAAGCAAACGCGGCCCTGCCGAACCGCTCGCCTCAGACGAACTGTTCGACTTCACACAGCATCCCGATTTCGACATCCGCCACTACTCCGGCGCAGTCGTCTATGAAAATACGTTCACGCTCGACGCGCTGCCCGAAGGCCGCGTCTACCTCAACCTCAACGACGTGACGGCCATGGCGAAAGTCAAAATCAACGGGGTCTATGTCGGCGGGGTCTGGACCCCGCCCTACCGCGTGGAGATCACCGACGCCGTGCAAGCGGGCGAGAACAACGTCGAGATCGACGTGGTGACCACATGGAAAAACCGCCTTATCGGCGACCTGAACCTGCCCATGGACGAACGCCGCACGTGGGTGGCCTACCAGCCGTGGAAAGCCGGCGACCAGCTTCAGAAATCGGGACTCACAGGCCCGGTGGCGCTCGAAACCAATAATTTTTAACCGCATAGAACCATGAAAAAAGGAATACTGGCCCTGACGGCGTTTCTGTTCGCAGGTACGCTCCTGCCCTTTGAGGCGTCGGCGCAGAAAAGCCGCACGCCCGATTACAGGAAATACGCAAAAATCATCCGCGAAAAGATCTACTCGACCTACCGCGACTACTGCCGCGAGCCGGGCGGACACCTGCCCTTCCCGTTCATCGTCCCGGGCGGCGCACAGTACGGCAACGTACTCTGGGACTGGGATTCGTGGCTGAGCGACATCGCCATCCACCAGGCCGCAGCCGATCAGGGAGGCAAAGCCCTCAAGCAGATCGCCGACTACGAAAAGGGCTGCGTACTCAACTTCCTCCGCTACTCGGGAATCGACGGCTGGGTGCCCGTCAATATCTCGATGGACGCCGGGACCCAAAAGCCCGAAGACATCTACAGGGAGAACATGCACAAGCCCTGTCTGGCCCAGCATGCGGCTTTCATCGTACAGCAGACCGGCGGCGACGCAGAGTGGCTGCGCGGTGAGTTCTTCCGGCTGGAATACTTCGTCGGCGGCTATGTGAACCGCTACCGCCACCGTGCGACGGGGCTTTACTTCTGGCAGACCGACGTGATGATCGGCGTGGACAACGATCCCTGCACCTATTTCCGCCCCGACCGCAGTTCCGGCTCGATATTCCTCAACTGCATGATGTATAAGGAACTGCGCGCCATGGAATATCTGGCAGGCCGCCTCGACCTGCAGGAACTCGCCGCCGAATACGCCCGGAACGCCGACGACCTCAAGGCCGCGGTTCAGGAACACTGCTGGGACGAGCGCGACGGCTTCTTTTACAGCGTGGACCTCAACCTGCGCCCGGTCAGCGCCGAAAAAGAGCCGTATCACGGCGGAGCGCCCCGCACGTGGGACTGCCTGATCCAGCGCATCGGCGTCTGGTCGGGATTCCTCGCCATGTGGGCCGACATCGCCACCCCGGAGCAGGCCGAACGCATGGTCCGCGAACACTTCGCCGACGAAAGGACCTTCAACGCCCCGTACGGCGTGCGCACGCTGTCGAAAATGGAAAAAATGTACTCGCTCAAGGCCAGCGGCAACCCCTCGACATGGCTCGGCCCGATCTGGGGCGTGTCGAACTACCTGACGTGGCGCGGACTGGTCAAATACGGATTCAAGGAGGAGGCGCGGGAGCTGGCGTCGAAGACCATCGCCCTGTTCGGACAGGATTACGAGCGCACGGGCGTGCTGCACGAATACTACCAGCCCTCGAACGGCGAACCGATCCTCAATCCGGGCTTCCAGAACTGGAATACGCTGGTCATCAACATGCTCAACTGGATGGACGGCAAACCGGTCGTAGCGGAGTTCTGATCCGCCGCGCCGCACGAACAGCCGCACACTGCACACCTGCATATCTGCACACCGCACGAAGAGCTTCCGGACAGACGTTCCGGAAGCTCTTTTCTCATGGGGCGCTTCCCATTCCGGCACCGCCCCGGCCGGAATACGGCGCGGGGCCGGGAATTTTGTCAGAAATTAAAGTCATTCTGTCAAATAGCGCAACAGCCGGGTGTCCGTCTCTGTTTAATTTTGCTCAGAACCAGATCAAAAAACCAATGACCCGGACAAAATTACTTATCCTCACGCTCTCTTTCTGCCTGCTGGACACCCTCGCTCCGTTCGCGGCGACGCCCGAAGTACGCATTCTCCAACGCCGCGCCGCGCAGGACGCCGCCGTCGTGCTTCCTGCCGACGCTTCGACCATACTCCGCCATGCCGTTTCGGATTTCAACGAAGACTGCCGGGAGTCCGCCTCCCGGGAACTGCCCGTCGTCACGACGCCCGGGGAAGCGGGCTCGCGCCCGGTCATACTGCCCGCCGTCATCGGGAAAAGCCCGCTGCTCGACCGGCTGATCGCCGAAAAGCGCATCGACGTCGATTCGCTCCGGGGGCGGTGGGAAAGTTTCGCCATCATCCCCGTCGCCCGGCCTTTCGCCGACCACCCCGCGATCCCCGAAGCGCTGATCGTAGCCGGAAGCGACGAACGCGGGGCGATGTACGGACTCTACGAAGTGAGCGAACGCCTGCTGGGCACCGATCCCCAGAAATTCTGGACCGACGCAGTGCCGCACAGGGTCAAAAGCGCCGGCTGGGACCGGGGTACGGTCGTGCAGGGTCCCCCGACCTTCAGATTCCGCGGCTGGTTCGTCAACGACGAACACGCCCTGCTGGGCTGGCACCACCGCGCAGGGGAGGACAATTCGATCAAACCCGAAGACTGGGCCGAGATTTTCGAAACGATCTGCCGCATGCGCGGCAACTTCTATACGCTGATCGAGTACGGCCAGACGCCCGACAGCGCTTCGCTGCGGCTGGCCAGCGACCGCGGCCTTTACGTCACCGGGTCGCACATGCACATGCTCATCGCCAACACCTCCTACGCTTTCGACCCGGGGCCTCATACGTGGACATGGGACGCTTTCTGCGAAAAGACCTACGGCAAACGCTATCCTTACAGCTGGATGACCCAGCGGGAGAAAATGCTCCGCTTCTGGGAAGAGGAGGGTGTAAAACGCCACAAGGACCACCTGGCGATCTGGACCGTCGGACTCAAAGGAGCCAACGACACCGATTTCCACGAAAACGACTCCGCAGCCCCGCGTTCGGTCGTCGAACGGGCGCGGCTCACCAACGAAGCCATCCGGCTCCAGGCACAAATCGTCGAACGCAACCTGCCCGGCACCGAGCCGCTCTACATGATCGCCAACCGCAACGACCTGTTCGACCAGTACCTCACGGGCGAACTGCAGTTTCCCGAAAACACCCATATCCTCTGGCCCGACGACCCGTCGTTCGGCGTCTTCCGCCTGCTGCCCGAAAAGAAACACCTGGAGAGCGACGCCCGCCACGGGATCTTCTTCCACCTCACCTTCTGCGACAACCACTGGGTGCAGTGGTACCCGATGGGCGGCGTGCAGCACGAACTGGTGAAGGCCGTGCGCGCCGGAGCCGTTTCGATGGCCGAATTCAACGTCGGCGACATCCGCGAAATCCCGCTCAAAACCGCCATGGCGATGGATCTGGCCTACGACGCCCGTCCGTGGCTGGCCGACGCGGAGCATTGGCGCACCTTCACCGACGCATGGATCGCCCGTCAGTACGGCATGCGCACCCCGGCGCACCTGACCGATCTGCTGGTCCGCTACTGGGACCTCGAAATGCGCGTGCGGTCGATGATTATCCTCGAACGCATGTCGCAGTACACGATCCTCGACGAAGCGATCCTCAAAAAAATCGAGGGCGCGGCGGACAAACGCCGCGCGATGGTCGAATACGTCCGCTCGATCGAAGTGCCGACGGGAGGCCGCTACGGCAAAATGGGCCGGGACGAACTCCGGCGCAACGCCCCGGCTTGGGAGCGGTTGTGGAAGGACGCCAACGCCCTCACACCGGAAATCCGCTCCGACCGGCGCAGTTTCTACTACGATTTCGTCCTGCTTCAGATCGCCACGTCGCGGCTGATGAACCTCTGGGGCGGCGAGCTGTTCCGGGCTTTCGACGCCATCGGCGCAGAGCGCTTCGCCGAAGCCGCCGACCACCTGGAAAAAGCGAAAGGCTATGTCCGGGAGCTGGCCGAATGCCGCGCCCGCGCCGAACACGGCAAATGGAAAGGCTGGTTCGACGGCGACCAGCTCTACCCGTGGACCAATCATATGTGGGGTTTCCATTACGAACGGGAACTGGCCGCCGAAACCGAAATGATCCGCATGCTCCGTGCATGGAGCGCACAGCCATAAATACGACCGCCCATGAAACGACTTTTACTGCCGCTCTTCGCCGTCCTCTGCGCGGCGTGCGCCCCCGCAAACCGTCCCGGCGGCCTGAAAGCCGACGGACAGACATCGCTGCCGGCCACCGACAGCCGGCAGCCGCGCCTGACATGGACGCTGCCCGAAAACTCCGAAACCCCAGTCATGCAGACCGCCTATCACATACAGGCATCCTCCGCCGAAGATTTCCCGGCGCCCGATCTCTGGGACAGCGGCGAAGTCGCCGGTACGGAAACCGCCTGCATCTACGGGGGCGAATTCCCGGCTTTGGGCAATCCCGTTTTCTGGCGGGTCCGGGTCCGCACCTCCGACGGGAAAAAATCGGAATGGTCGCAGACGGCCCGCTTCGAGAACGGACTGCTGACTCCGCAGGAGTGGACAGGACCGTGGATCGGCATGGACAGCACGGCCCGCGGCCACCGCGCCGCCTATCTGCGCGGCACCGTCCGGCTCGACAAACCCGTCGTCTCGGCGCGGGCCTATGTCTGCGCACCCGGCTGGTACAAACTCTTCGTAAACGGACACGACGCGAGCCGGAACTGCGTCATGGGGCCGGCCCAAACCGACTACGAACTGCGCTGTCTCTACATTCCCGCGGACATCGGCGACTGGCTCGCCGACACGCAAAAACAGGAAGTCGAACTCGGCGTCATCCTCGGCGACGGCTGGTACGACCAATGGATCGCATGGGGCGGCGCGATGAGCTACGGCCAGCCCCGCCTGCGGGCGCAGTTCGTATTCAACCATCCCGACGGCACGCAGACCTCAGCGCCCGCCGACCTGACATGGCGGGCCGCGACGGGTCCGATCGGCGAAAACAACGTCTACCGGGGCGAAGTCTACGACGCCCGGCAGGAGATTCCGCAGTGGGGCGCGAACGACTATGCGGAGTGGCAGGCGGTCGCGGAATACCCCGCACCGGGTCCCGCCGTCCGTCTCGAACCGCAGTGCATGCCACCCGAACGGCCCGTACGCGAAGTGGTCCCCGTCTGCGTGAAGCGAATTTCGGAACCCGACGGCGAACGGCCCTACCTCTACGATTTCGGGGAAAACCTGACTGGCTGGTGCCGCCTGCAACTGCGCGCCGCCGCGCCCGGCACGCGCATCCGCCTCGAATTCGCCGAGAAAATCAATCCCGACGGAACGCTTTTCCGCACCCCCGTCGGCAACGAGATCAACGGCACGGTGCAGGCCGACTACTACACCGCCAGGGGCGGCGCCCAAGAGACGTGGGAACCCTGCTTCACGTTCCACGGATTCCAGTATGCGGCCCTCTACGTCGAATCGGGCGCGCTCCCCGAACCCCCTTCGGGCGAAACCCTCACGGCCGTCGTCGTCCACACCGACCTGCCGGAGACCGCCTCATTCGACTGTTCCGATCCCCAGCTCGTCCGGCTCCACCGAGCTGCAGGACGCACCCTGCTTGCCGGCATGCACGGGCTTCCGATGGACTGCCCGGTGCGCGAACGCTGCGGCTGGCTCGGCGACGGACACGCCATCGCCGGGGTCCTGCTGACACGTTACGACGCCGCATCGTTCCTGCACAAATACGCCCGCGACATCGAAACCGGAGGCCGCCGCGCCACCGGCGAACCGCGCGTCGGTCCCGTTTACGGCACGGTCGTCCGCGAACCCAAACCGGCGGGCGTGCCCCACATGATCGCCCCCGGCAAACGGCTCTGCAACGCGGCATCGCCCGACTGGGGCAGCGCGCAGGTCTTCATTCCGTGGGAGATCTGCACCCAAACGGGCGACATGCGCATCCTGCAGGAATTTCTGGAACCGATGCGCACATGGGTCGGCTACCTCGGCTCGATCGCCGACCCCCGAACCGGACTGCTGGTTACGGGATTGGGTGACTGGTGTTCGCCCGCAATGCGGCGGGCCGCCGAGTCGGGAACGCCGTGGATCGGGAACGCCGAAATCCCGATCCTCACCTCGGGCATGTATATCCGCTGCTGCCGGATCCTGGCCCAGACCGAAGAACTCGTCGGCGATCCGTCCCGAAGCCGGCACTACCGGCAGCTGGCCGACTCGCTGAGCCGCAGGCTGACCGAGCGTTACTTCCTGCCGCCGCACGAGCGGGCCGAATACAGCCAGACGGCGCTCGCATTCGCCTATTACTACTGCGATCCGACGCTTCTTCCGCGGGAAAAGATCGTCGAAAAACTCGTTGCCCTGTGCGACGAAGGCCGCTGCTTCGACGCGGGCATCTTCGGCGCCGCGCCGATGCTGCACGTACTCGCCGCCGAGGGTTACGGCGACGTCGCCCGCCGCCTGCTGACCAAGCCCGAATACCCCAGCTACCGCGCCATGCTCGACCTCGGGGCCACAACGCTCTGGGAACACTGGCCCGTGCAGGGCTTCGACGGCGGATACGAAGCCTACGACGGCTCGATGTCGCATCCCATGCACGCCGCATTCGACGAGTGGCTTTACACGGGCGTGGCGGGACTCGCCGCCCGCCAGAGCGTCCGGGAACCGTGGACTTTCCGCTGGAACGATTTTCCGGGGCTGGACCGCGCATCGGCCGCCCGCCGGATTCCCGAAGGACGGATTTTGAGCGAATGGCAGCGAGAGGGAAACAAAATCGTCTGGAAGGTCGAAATCCCTGCAGGCATCGAAGCGCAGGTCGTCATTCCGGCCCCGACCGATGAAATTCGTGAAGACGGCCGCCTCATTGCAGACCGGACCGAAGCCGGACGTATCCGGATTCTCCCCGCAACGTCCGAATCCGGCAAACAAAAACTCTCGGTCGGCTCGGGAAACTACAAATTCAGTTTCCCCGCACCGAAAACAAACTCATAATCCGAAAATACCGCACGATGAACCGAATCAAACTATTCGCCGGCATCCTGCTCTGCCTCTCCGTACTGCGCACCACGGCGGGCACCGGGAGCGATCCGGCATCCGAACGTAAAATCGACAGCCTGCTGCGGCTGATGACCCTCGAAGAGAAGGTCGCCCTGTGCGCCGGGGCCGCGCCCCGCATGGCGTTTCAGGGCGTTCCACGGCTCGGCATCCCCGAAGTGCAGTGCTGCGACGGTCCCCGCGGACCCAACATCGGCGGCCCTGCCACGGCATTTCCGTCGGGAATCGCATGGGGTGCGGCGTGGAACCCCGCACTGGCCGAAAAGGCCGGCGAAGCGATGGGCCGCGAGACCCGGGCCATCGGCCGGGGCGTCCTGCTGGGTCCGGCCAACAACATCCTGCGCGATCCGCTGTGCGGCCGCTTCTTCGAATACTACACCGAAGACCCTTACCTGAACAGCCGCATCACGGCCGCCGCCGTGAAGGGCATCCAGCGCGAAAAGGTCGCCGCCTGCCTCAAGCATTACGCCTGCAACAACCGCGAGAACAACCGCAACTTCTACATGTCCGCGGTCGGCGACCGCGCCCTGCATGAAATCTACCTCCCGGCCTATGAAGCGGCCGTCGGCGAAGGCGGACTGTGGAGCGTCATGACCGCGGCAAACGGCGTGAACGGCGAGTTCGTGAGCGACAGCCGCCGCCTGCTGACCGACATCCTCAAAGAGGAGTGGGGATTCGACGGATTCGTCATCACCGACTGGCTCCAAACCCGCTCGACCGAAAAAGCGGCGCTGGCGGGACTCGACGTTTCGATGCCGGGCGGCGAGGAGTGCGGCTTCGGGCGGCCCCTGCTCGACGCGGTCCGCGAAGGCCGCGTACCCGAAAGCGTCATCGACGACAAGGTGCGCCGCATCCTGCGCATCTACGGCCGCATCGGCGCACTCGACGGCCGTAACGTCTCCGCCGGGGCAGCGATCAACACCCCGGAACATCAGGCCACGGCCCTGCAGCTGGCCGAGGAGGGTATCGTGCTGCTCCGCAACGAGGGCGGCATGCTGCCGCTGCGCCGGGGGATGAAAATCCTCGTCACGGGTCCCAATGCCGACAAACGGTTCTGCCTGCCCGGCATGGGCGGCAGTTCGGGCATCGAATCGCCCTATGAGGTGACCGTTCTCGACGGCCTGCGTAATTTAACAGGCAACGCCGAGGTCAGCTATTTCCCCACCGAACAGCTCGGCGGCTTCTCGCTCATCCCCGCCGAGGCGGTCCACAGCGACCCGTACGGCCGCGAACCGGGCTGGAAGACGACCTACGCGGGAGCAGAACGGACGCTGGTCCGCACCGAACCGCAGATCGACTTCATGTGGGAGATGAAATCCCCCGACAGGACGATTCCCGCCGAGTCGTTCTCGGCGAATTTTCAGGGCTGGATCACCCCGCCCGCCAGCGGCGTCTACACGCTGCGGCTAACCGTCGGCGGCTGGTGCGCGATCTTCCCCGAGGGTTGCTACGGCGCCCCGACGATCGTGGCCGACGATTCGCGCGAGGGCGAACGCACCGTCACCGCGACGATCCGGCTGCAAAAGGACAAACCTTGTTTCTTCTGCGTCAATTACTCGAAAAACCGCGAATGCGACGCTTCGGTGCGGCTCGAATGGAAACTACCCGAATCACCGGAATCGGCCGGGGAACTGGCGCGGCTCGACGCGGCCGCAAAAGAGGCCGATGCGGTGATCTTCGTCGGTGGGCTGGACCACAGCCTCGACACCGAGGGCCGCGACCGCATGACAATGGAGTTTCCGCAGGATCAGGAACGCCTGATCGCGCGTCTGGCCGCGATCAATCCCCGCACGGCAGTGGTCCTGATCAACGGCTCGCCGATGGAGCTGGGCGGCTGGATCGACAAGGTTCCGGCCGTCGTCGAAGCATGGTATCCCGGCATGGAGGGCGGCACGGCCGTCGCCGGGATCCTCTACGGCGAAACCGATCCTTCGGGCCGCCTGCCGTTCACATGGCCCAAAAAACTCGAAGACTCGCCGTCGCACCGGCTGGCCACGCAGGACCTCGACACCGTAAATTACGAAGAAGAGCTGATGGTGGGCTACCGCTATTTCGACACGCAGGAGGTCGAACCGCAGTTCCCGTTCGGTTACGGACTCAGCTACACGACGTTCCGCTACGGCAGACTGCATGTTTCAAAGAAGGACGGCACCGTCCGCGGCCGTATCGAAATCCGCAACACCGGGGAGCGCGACGGCTCGCAGACCGTGCAGATTTACGTGCGGCCCGAACGCCCCTCCGTCATGCGCCCCGTACACGAACTGAAAGCTTTCGAAAAGCTGTTCCTCCGGGCCGGGGAACGCCGCACGGTGGAGTTCACCCTCCCGGCGCGGGCATTCTCCTATTACTCCGAAACCGAAGGCCGCTGGGTCGAAGACCCCGGACCCTACACCGTCGAAGCCGCCGCATCGAGCCGCGATATCCGCTCGACCGCGCAGATCGACATAAAATAGCCCTCCGATGAGAACACGGCCGCTGCTCCCGCCCCGGCCGCCGGCGCATCGCGGCTCGAAGAGTTTACCGCGCCCGGCGGCAACGCCCGGCCCCGGCATCACCGGATCAACGGCAACGTATCGAAGCGGGTGTCCGGCACGGTTCCGGCAAAACAGCCGCCAAAATACGGTACGGCGGTCGCCTTCAGCCCCGCAAAGTCAGTCTCCGGTCCCGTGCCGCCCGGCCGCAGTCTGCGCCGCCGGAGTAATAAACAGGCGGCAGAGCATCAGAATCCCCCGGCCCGGCAGTACATGCCGATGCCGGGGGATTCCGGTTATTGGGTTCGCATTCCGTACTCCCGTCAGAAGTTTTTGAACGGCTGGGGATAATCGCACCCGAAGGTCTTTTTGTATTCGGCCGCGAAGGTCTGGTAGCTGATGCGCGCCTGGTCGTGCTGTTTGAGTTTGTGCAGGGCCTTGACCTGGAACGCCAGCGCCTCGTCGTTGAGCGGGTCGATGTCGAATACGATTCCGGCCAGCCGGAGGGTCGCCGGATACTCCTCCGCCGCGAACGATTTTTCCATTTCCAGCTGCAGCACCGGCTCCAGCGTCCGCTCCATCTGCTCCTTAAAGGAATCGAACAGCGGCTGGTCCGAACCTTTCAGGAATTTGCCCCGGCCCAGAATCCGGATCAGCTCGTCGCGGCTGCCGTCGGCTTCGCCCGATGAAATAATCTCGCAACACCGCGTGTAATCGCAGTAGAACGGTTCGCTCTGCACCAGTTTGAAACAGCCCTTGCTGTGGATCAGCTCGATGCCGTCCATCTCGCCCAATATCTTGCGCAGGTGGTTGATCGTCACGCCGCGGGAGTTCTTCACCTTGTCCTCGGGTTTGTCGGGCCACAGCAGGCTGCTCAGCCGCTGGGACGAGATACCCTCCTCGGCGCTGTGCTGGAGAATCAGGCAGAAAGTCTGCCTGAGCCGGACGCTGAACAGGTAGGTTATGTCCCGGTTGTGGCGGTCGCGCACCGTGAAGTCCCCGAAAAGGCTGATCGAATCGGGCCGCGCCGTACTGTCGCGGTCCTGCGCGGCGTCGGGATAAAGGATGCCGTCCCTGTCGTCGCCGTATCCGCGCCGGAGCCTGCGCAGCGCCACGAATCCGGCTCCGAAAGCGAGCAGGCACCCCAGCAGGACCAGTGCGTATTTCAGGTTCCGGGCCCGCGTTCCGGGCCAGTCCGCCAGGTCTTCGGCCGTGATCGGCGGAAAGGCCAGCGCATAGACCTTCATATCGGAAACGATGTCGTCGTCGAACTCCTGCACGGTCGCGAACAGGTCGTTGAGCTGGTCGTCGTAATAGAGGTTGGCGTTGGTCGTGATTTTGTCCGAATGGATCGGGATCGAGTCGCCCAGGATCTCATAGCTCCCGTCGGCGATCGAAAAGCGGTAGAGCCGCAGGAACGAATCGGAGCGGCTTTCGGGATAGCAGAGCGTATAGAAACACTTGTCGTCGGGGATCACCATGCCCCTGACCGGCACGACGTTGCCTTTGTCCCAGGGAATCTCCCAGAGTTTGGTGATGCGCTTCGTGGTCAGGTCTACGCGGTGCAGGTCGTAGAAATAGTAGCGCCCGACGACCTGTTCGCCCGACTCGTTGCCCATGCCGCCGAACACATAGACCGAATTGTTCTCCTTCAGGTAGCCCACCGACGAAAAGTAGCGGGGACAGAGCGTGTCGCCCGTAAAGCCGCCGAGCGTCCGCCACGTCCCGTCATGCAGGTCGAAGGTGTGGAAATTCCGGCTGTAGTGCATGTTGCCGAACCCGCCGAAGATGGTGTACTGCTCCAGTTCCGGATCGTAATAGGCGCCGTGGTGGTGCAGCTGCGTAGGCAGCAGTTCGGTACACTCCGGACACCAGCTGTAGTCGGCTAGGTCGAGTCCGGCGACGGTCGGAGCCGGCAGGGGGGGGGAATTTTCCGAATAGACCTCGTAAGCATACAGTCTGCCGCGTTTGGCATCGACGAAATTCGTTCCCAGCGTAAGCTCCACGGGGCATCTTCCGCAGAAAGCGTGCGCCGCAGTCTCCCCGGACTTGACGTCATAAACGAAAATCGAGTCCCGGTTGAAGTAATAGATCTCCTTCCGTTCGGGATTGTAATTGGCCCCGGCGACGGTCTGCGACGCGAACGCGGCCCGGAAGCGCCAGTGATAGGCATCGTTGATCAGCCAT
>CAKVKI010000010.1 GCA_934754975.1 uncultured Alistipes sp.
ACAAGGTCTTCGACCTCGTGAAATTCCGTGCAGGCTGGGGTAAAGTCGGCAACGTAGACCTCTACAACCTGCCCAACCCGACCAGCATTCCGCTGTCGATCTATCCAGACGGTTCGCTTATCGGCGGCACGACCCATTACGGAACCTATCTGGCGACCATCCCCAATACGGACGCACGCTGGGAGACCACCGTGCAGACCAGTGCCGGTCTGGACCTGACAATGCTCCACAACACGCTCGAAGTCAGCGTCGATTATTATAACAAGGAAACGAAGGACCTCGTCGATTACCTCACGATTCCGCCGCAGATGGGTGTAGAGAATGCGCCTCTGGGTAATATGGGCCACGTAACCAACAAAGGATGGGAGTTCTCCGTATCCTATCGGAACAGCGCCGCACAGGGTAAGTTCAATTACAATGTCTGGGGTACTTTCTCGACCAACAAAGGTTATGTCGAAGATTACGGTCCCCAGCCTCTCGTAAGACACAAGAACCCCACGATCAACAGCACCGAGATTCTTTACTCCGGCAAGGGCCACCCGTGGTATTCTTACTACATCTACCGCACGGACGGCATCTTCCGCTCGCAGGACGAGATCGACCGCCATATCAGCAAAGATTCCGAAACCGGCGAGGTCAAGATGCTGCAGCCCAATGCCAAAGTCGGCGACCTGCGCTTCATCGACACCAACGGCGACGGCGTAATCAACGACGACGACCGCGTACTGAGCGGCAGCTATACCCCCAAACAGACGTTCTCGTTCGGCGGTTCGTTCGATTGGAAAGGCTTCGATTTCAGTTTCATGTTCCAGGGCGTTACCGGCAATTATATCTACAACGGAACAAAACAGCTGGCAATGAACGGCCGTCAGGATATGGGCAATCTGAGTACCGACGTCTATAACACCTGGGACTTCAAACCGATGGACAGCAAGTATCCGCGTCTGGGCCTGAGCGGCGACACCAACGGCAACTACATCAAGTTCTCGGACGTATTCCTCGAAAAAGGCGACTACCTGCGTCTGAAGAACATCACGCTGGGTTACACGCTGCCCAAGCATATCAGCCGCTACATCGGCATGGAGAAAGGTTCGCTCCGCGTCTATATGAGCATCGACAACGTGGCTACCATCACCGGCTACTCCGGCACTGACCCCGAAGTAGGCAACTACGGTCTGGACAGCGGTATCTATCCCTCGTCGCGCTTCTTTAACTTCGGTGTAAACATCAACTTCTAACAACTACGACCATGAAAAAAATCATATTCAGCCTCTGTCTGGCCATAAGCGCTTTCTGCCTCTCGGGTTGTTCCGATTTCCTGGACAGGGAGCCTTACGGCAAAGACGCTACCTGGAAGACCAAAGAGGATGTCGACCAGGCGATCTACGCCCTTTACCACTTCGTCTCGCCCTATTGGAGCGAGGAGATCTGCGGCCGCGGCCATATGTGGTTCGAATGCGCCAGCGACAACATACTGATCGGCCGCGCCCGTCCGTCGGTCGATGAAATCCGCGAATTCCGCATGTCGCCGTCCAACGACAACGACGTCTCCCGTGTTTGGGAGGTGATGTACCAGAATGTCGCCAAGGCCAACAACATCATCAAGATGGTCCCCGACATGAAGCTGGACCAGGGATACAAAAACCAGGCTGTAGGCACCGCTTACTTCTTCCGCGGTTTCTCGATGCTCTGGATGGTTCCCTATTACGGCGACGACACCAACGGCGGCATTCCGATTATCCTCGACACGACTCCCGCCGCCGAAATCGACTCCCCGCGCCCGGCGCACGTACTGCAGAACTACGACCAGATCATCTCCGACATGCGTACGGCAGGCGAGATGCTTCCCTACCTTTCGCAACTCGACGCTTCGCAGATCGGACTTCCGCACAAGGCCGCAGCCTGGGGATACGCAGCCCGCGCCGCCCTCTATGCAGCGCAGTACGACGCCAAATATTACGATATCGTACTGGAAATGTGCAACAAGATCATGGCCCTCACCGGCTCCGACAAACGTGAACTCTATGTCGATTCGTCGAACAAACTCAACTCGTACGCCAACCTCTGGCGCAAGGAGCAGAATCACTCAAAAGAGTATATCTTCTCGCTGGAAGGCGACTACACCAACGGCGCCCGCTACCACGGCGTAACTTTCGTCAACGCAGGCTGGGGTCTCTACAACACATGGGGCTACTTCACGCCGAGCAAGGATTTGTGGGATGCGTTCGAAGAGGGCGACCAGCGCCGCGACGTAACGATTCTCTATCCGGGCCAGCATGTTAAATTCGTAGGTCAGGACATTACCTTCGGCGGTTACAACACCGACGGCAGCGTTTCGGACTACACGACCGGCCACGTCTCCGCAGGCTTGGTATGCCGCAAATTCATCTCCCCGTGGGAAGGCGCCGACTGCAAGGGCAAAGAGGTCTCCGCGCTGCGCGACAAACTGTGGAATTCGCTCAACTGCTGCCTGCTGCGCTATGCCGACGTAATGCTGATGAAGGCCGAGGCGCTGATCTGGACCAAGGGCGAAGGCGACGCGGAGGCCAAGCAGCTGCTCAACCAGATCCGCGACCGCGCCGGTCTGCCGCAGAACAGCCAGGCCACCAAGGCCCAGCTGATGAACGAGCGCCGCTGCGAGCTGGCATTCGAATTCCAGCCCAGCCGCCATATCGACGTTGTCCGCTGGGGCATCGCCAAAGAAGCCTACGCCAAGCCGCTGCACAGCGTCATTTCGAAGAAGGTCAACGGCCAGATCGTAGCCGAGGAGGTCGAAGTCTATCCGGGACGCACGTTCAATCCGACTTACAACAAGGTGTTCCCCATTCCGCAGCGGGCATTCACCGGCACGGTCTACCTGAAGCAGAACAAGGGTTATTAAACCAAATTAAGAACAGAAACGATTATGAAAATCAACAAATATATCTTCGGAGCAGGCGCACTGCTCTGCATGATGCTCCCATCTGCGTCGGCACAGGCACAGGACGTCAAGCTGAAGTGCATGGAGTGGAACATCAAGTCGTTCGAATACGACGATAACTCCAATGCTGTCTATTTCGAAATCGCCGAGGCCATGGAAAAGATCAAGGCTGAAAATCCCGACATCGTCTGCTTCAACGAGTTCGAAACCGCGACCGGACGTATGAGTTCGGTCGAAAAACTGACCGAATGCGCACAGTCGCTCGGCATGTTCCCGTTTTTCATTTTTTCATACGATAAGGATAACGGCGCCTACGGCAACGGCATTCTGTCGAAATACCCGATCGTCAATTCGGCATCGGTACTGCTGGGCATGTACACCGGCGCCGACCAACGCTCGGCGGGCTGGGCAGACATTCTGGTTCCGACCGATTCGAAGCCCGAAGGGGTGAAAGTGCGCATCGTCTGCACGCACCTCGACGCTTTCGGCGGCGACGAGACCTGCCTGGGCCAGGCCAAAGAGGTTATCGAGCATGCGATCGCTCCCGCGGTAGCCGAAAATATCCCCGTGCTGATTATGGGCGATATGAACTGCGGCCCCAGCTCCAGCGCAATCCGCGAGTATGAAAAAACAGGCACCCGGCTCTGCAACAACGACGGCACGTTCGGCGGTTACAGCAAACTGGACTACTTCATCAGCTTCCCGCAGGGTAAATGGAGCTGCAGCGACTACAAAGTCGTCAAAGGCGACCGGCTCAATATCATTTCGGACCACTACCCCATCGCAGGCACGGCCGTACTGAAGAATTAAGCGCGTGTTAAACAGCTAAAAAAGTACAGAGATGAAAAACACTAAGAGATATTTATCTATTTTTCTGGCGCTCGCCCTTGCGGCCCCCGTATTCACGGGCTGCGACAACGGTCTGGACGAGTACAAGTCGGGAGAGACGATCGCTCCCCCTTCGGACAAGTTCAAAGCCGAGATCCAGTTCGTAACGCGCCTGACCGACGGGGCGCTGGCCGGCAGCGATGCGGATTACACGGCCATCGACAACTACATGGTCAACACGCTCGAAGGCCGCGGCAAATCGTGGCTGACGGTCCTGGACCGCGCAGACGGCGCCAATCTGCCCAAAACGATGCAGACGGCCCTCAACACCAAGCGTTGGACGGCGTTCGCATTCAACCGTATCGCCAACAAGACCTCCTATCAGGGCAGCATGCTCTATTTCAACGGTCCCACGACCGAGGTCAAGGGCACTCCCTCCGGCTCGGGATGCTACATCACCGGTTTCGCACCGACGCTCAACGGCACCCGCACCGACAAGGACGAGGACGGCAACGTCACGGGCAGCACCGACGTATCGTTCGCCATCAGCTTCAACACGGCGCGTTTCGAGAATTCCGACCAGATCAACGCTTTCGGCGGCAAGAACGGCGTGCTGAGCGGACTCCACTACAAGAAGCAGAACCTGCTGATGATCGGCACCGTGAAAAACGACCTGTTCGGCGCGTTGCAGTCCGCAGCCGCGAATACGAACGAAGCGATTCAGGTCCACGAAGTCGTGAAAGGCCCGGCCTACACGATCTTCATGCTGGCCGACTCGCGTTTCTGGGGCTATGTCGACGTCGCTTCGACCTCACTCGGCAACGGCATCGAGGCATACGCCATCAACGTGATGTGGTAGTATTCCACCTACTCCCTGCAGCAGCGGCGCACCGAAAGTGCGCCGCTCTTTTTGTGATAAATCCGGGAATAATCCATACCTTTGCGGCGGAAATACGAAACGCATGAAAAAAATAAACGTCATAACGCTGGGCTGTTCGAAAAATACCGTGGACAGCGAACACCTGATGGCCCGGCTCGCCGCGGCGGGTTACGAAGTACTCTTCGACAGCGACCGCACCGACGCCAAAGTCGTCGTGATCAACACCTGCGGATTCATCGGCGACGCCAAGCAGGAGTCGATCGACATGATCCTGCGGGCGGCCGCGGCCAAAAACGCCGGCAAGATCGAACGGCTGTTCGTCGTCGGCTGCCTTTCGGAACGCTACGCCGACCAGCTGCGGGCCGAACTGCCCGAGGTGGACGAATTCTTCGGCGCCCGCACGTGGGACGGCATCGTCCGGGCGCTGGGCGCGGCCGAAGACCCCGCCCTGGAGACCGAACGGCACCTGACCACGCCGAAGCATTACGCCTACCTGAAAATCTCGGAGGGCTGCAACTGGAAATGCGGCTACTGCGCCATTCCGCTCATCCGCGGCGGACACGTCTCCGTTCCGATGGAAACGCTGGAAGAGGAGGCCCGCAAACTCGCGGCCGGCGGCGTCAAGGAGCTGATCGTAATCGCGCAGGATACGACCTACTACGGACTGGACCTCTACGGCCGGCGGATGCTGGCCGAACTGCTGCGCCGCCTGTGCCGCATCGGGGGCATCGAGTGGATACGCCTGCATTACGCCTACCCCACGGCCTTCCCCGACGAGGTGATCGAAGTCATGGCTTCGGAACCCAAAATCTGCAAATACCTCGACATTCCGTTCCAGCACATCTCCGACGCCCAGCTTTCGGCCATGCACCGCCGCCACACCAAGGCCGACGCCTGTGCGCTGATCGACCGCCTGCGCAGGGCGATTCCCGACCTGGCGCTGCGCACCACCCTGCTGGTGGGTTATCCCGGCGAAACGGAAGCCGATTTCGCCGAGCTGGAAGATTTCGTGCGCGGCGTACGCTTCGAGCGGCTCGGGGTTTTCGCCTATTCCGAGGAGGAGGGAACCTATTCGGCGCGGGAATTGCAGGACGACGTTCCGGAGGAGGTCAAACAACAGCGCGTCGAGCGCATCATGGCGCTCCAGAATGAAATATCGCTCGAAAACAACCTGCGGCGCGTCGGCCGGACCGAACGGGTGCTGATCGACTCGCGGCAGGGAGATTACTACGTCGGACGCACCCAGTACGACTCGCCCGAGGTGGACCAGGAGATTCTGATTCCGGCATCGGAAAAGCGGCTTCTGCGCGGTCGTTTTTACGATATCCGCATCGACTCCGCCGCCGACTACGACCTTTACGGCCGGGCCGCCGGGAAATAAAATTTGCTTTTTAGCGTTCCTTTTTATACCTTTGAAATGTAAAACGGACTTTACCCGTGACCCGATGGCCGAAAAAAGTGTGATAACAAATATCGAGAACCGCATCCGGCAGCTCATGGACGACCACAAACGGTTGTCGGATCAATGTGCGGAACTGACGGCGCAGCGCGACAGCCTGAAAGCCGAAAACCGCACCCTGCAGGAGCGAATCCGCGAACTCGACGGAGAATTGTCACGCATGCAACTGACAGAAGGGTTGGCGGGCGGAAGCCGTAACCGGGACAAAGCGCGGGCCCGCGTCAACCGTCTTATGCGGGAGGTGGACAAGTGCATCGCGCTGCTCGGAAGGCCCGAATAAGCAAAGGCCGCAGCGGGGAGGACTGAATACGCCCCCGTTACGGCAGAGACTCCGGAAGGCCGCAGGACGCATAAGAGGCAGCAAGATAAACGAAACAAGAACATGGCACAACAGGCGATAACACTCAAACTGGCAGGCAAAAGCTATTCGCTCAATATCGAGAGCGAAAAGGAAGAGATGTACCGTCTGGCCGAACGGGAGGTGAACAACTACCTCGCCGCGATAAAGCAAAACAACTTCAAGAACTGGACGGATCAGGACTATCTGTCGATGGCGGCGTTGAAATTCGCCATTGCGAACGTCGATATGCGGCAGAGCCGCGAACTGGGCGACGAAGACCTGAAACGGCTGGGAAACCTCGGGGAAGAGATAGACGCCTACCTCAACACCCTGAAAGGATAAACGACATGCAGGGCCGCATAACGGCGCCCTGAAAAGAGAATACCGTTCTTTAACATACGAAGGAAAAAATCTACCCGCATAGATTCCTTACAGCTTTGCGAAACTGAACACTTTTTAAATTGGGGCAACTCACGGCGCTTCAAAATCAGGCCTTAACCCCTCGGGGTGTATGCTGCGGCGTACCGTTGGACGATTGCGATTGTCGGAGCCCCCACACGTGACTTATCTTGCAGATTCGTCAAACAAGACTAAGGAATCCTATGCGGTTTTTTTATGCAACAACAAACCCTTTATAATAATAACTCAAAACAGCAACAAAATCATGTATACCACCATTTTAGTTGCCTGTATCTCAGCCATTGCGGCAATCGGGATTTACGCGGTCGTTACGAACCTCGTGACCAAGACCTCGATCCGCAAACGCCGTGAAGCCGCCCTGAAGGAGGCCGAGGCCGAAGCCGAGATGATCAAGAAGGAGCGAATCCTGCAGGCAAAAGAGAAGTTCATACAACTTAAGAGCGAATACGACCGGCAGGTCAACGAACGCAACCAGAAGATCGCGCAGAGCGAACAGCGGGCCAAACAGATCGAGAGCAACCTGCAGAACCAGCAGCGCGACATGGAGAACAAACTCCGCGAAAACGACCGGCTGAAGGAGCAGATGCAGGCCCAGCTGCAGATCCTCGAACACAAGAAAGAGGAGGTCGATCAGATGATGCGCGAACAGAACGTTCGTCTGGAGCAGATCTCGGGCATGAGTTCGGAGGACGCCAAGAACATCCTGATCGAGAACATGAAAGCCGAAGCCAAGACCGAAGCGGCCGGCTACATAAACGAAACCATCGAAGAGGCGAAGATGACCGCCACCAAGGAGGCCAAGCGCATCATCGTAGCGTCGATCCAGCGGGTGGCGACCGAAACGGCGATCGAAAACGCCGTGACGGTATTCAACATCGAGAGCGATGAAGTCAAGGGCCGCATCATCGGCCGCGAGGGACGCAACATCCGCGCACTGGAAGCCGCGACCGGCATCGAAATTATCGTGGACGACACGCCCGAAGCCATTATCCTGAGCGGGTTCGATCCCGTACGCCGCGAAATCGCACGTCTGGCGCTCCACCAGCTGGTAACCGACGGCCGTATCCACCCGGCCCGCATCGAAGAGGTGGTGGCCAAAGTCCAGAAGCAGATCGAAGAGGAGATCGTCGAGGTCGGCAAACGCACCACGATCGACCTGGGCATCCACGGCCTGCATCCCGAACTGATCCGTATGATCGGTAAGATGAAATACCGTTCGTCCTACGGCCAGAACCTGCTGCAGCACGCCCGCGAAACAGCGAATCTCGCAGGCATCATGGCTTCCGAGCTGGGCCTGAATCCCAAAACGGCGCGCCGCGCAGGTCTGCTGCACGACATCGGTAAAGTGCCCGACGACGAACCGGAACTGCCGCACGCAATCATCGGCATGAAACTCGCCGAGAAGTACAAGGAGAAACCCGAGGTATGCAATGCCATCGGCGCCCACCACGACGAGGTGGAGATGACCTCGCTGATCGCACCGATCATTCAGGTCTGCGACGCCATTTCAGGCGCACGCCCCGGCGCACGCCGCGAAGTGGTCGAAAGCTATATCAAGCGTCTGAAGGAGATGGAAGACATCGCCCTGTCGTACCCCGGCGTGATGAAGACTTACGCCATTCAGGCAGGACGCGAACTGCGCGTGATCGTCGGCGCCGACAAGCTTTCGGACCAGGAGTCGGAAGGACTCTCGCACGATATCGCCAAGAAGATTCAGGACGAAATGACCTATCCCGGTCAAGTAAAGATCACCGTAATCCGGGAAACCCGCGCCGTTGCATACGCGAAATAACCGGTGAACAGGCAGCAAAAATCCCGGTCCTTTTGATGAGGACCGGGATTTTCTATTCCGACTATAGGCATTATCCGGCTATTCCGGCAAGCTGCTGCCAGATGGTCGCGGCGAAAAAGACGCCGAGTCCCGAACACATCGCCAGAAGCAGCATATTCATCACCCGCAGATCGGGTTTGGCGTTGCGGCGGAAATTGACGTCGATATATTCCTTGAAAAAGAGATAAAGCGCCGGCACCAGCGCGCTCGCCAAGAGCAGGTCCTCGGGAATCCCGAAAAAGTAAACCTTCGAAAAACCGATCAGCGACCAATGACACAGAAACAGTACGACGAACAGATTGATCCGCTTCGAGAACGAGAGCATCAGTCCGATGGTGAAGATCGCCACCGTGCAGGGCATGACGGGCGAGGTGGTCATCGGGAACTCCAGCCCGCGCAACAAGGATATCAGCGGATAGAGAAACGGCATCAGGTAGAGTGCGAAAGCGAATTTGTCGTGCTTGTACGTCCGTTCGAACGTCGTGTAACCGACGACCGCGTCATAGATCCACACGGCGGCCATAACGCCCCAGAAAAACGCCATGACTCCGCTGTAAGCCCGCGCATCGCACGACACGAGGTAATAGGCGACGGCGATCCAGGCATTGAGAAACGCCAGGAAACATTTCATCGCGGTTTTCACCCGGCGTGTCGGGCGCAAATAGAGCCATACCGTCAGAGCGGCGCCCGCCAGTACGATGAGCGCCTGCACCGGCCAGGTCATCGTATTGTAGTCTGCGATAGTTTGCCAGAAAAGTTCCATAATCAGCTGTGAATCTGTTTTTTATTGCGTGTCAGCGAATGTGCGCGTTTATTGAAGAGGAAAACCGGCGCGGCGGCTCCCGCGGCCAGCATGAAAATCACGCTGAACGTAACGAACCCGTTGCGGACGATAGCCGCCAAATACCCTGCGGCGGAGGGATCGTCGAGATTCTGCATGAACATAATCATCGAAAAGACCGTCTTGTAGGCATACATGCCGGGGATCATCGGCAGCAGCGCGGGGATGAACAGCACCGTCATCGGGCAGTGGATACGCCCGCCCAGCAGCAGACTTCCGATACCGATCGCCACAGAAGCGCACAGCGACGCCGAAGCGATATCCACGCCTGCGTCCATCAGGCAGAAACGCAGGGCGTGTCCCACGGCGGCCAGCAGGGCGATCACCGGAAAAGCCCGCATCGGAGGATCGGATATGGCTCCGAATCCGATGGCCGCCACCGCGGCGAAAAATCCGTCCGAAAGAATGGCGAGCAGCGTCATAGCAATCCGTTTTTAACGATCATCAGGGTACATGCCAATCCGACGGCGATGCAGACGATCAGCATCAGCGCAGAGGTCAGGCGGGCGATACCGTTCAACACATGCCCTTCGACGATGTCGATCACGCCGTTGATAAGCGGCACCCCCGGAATCAGGTAAAGTACGCTCGTGGCGATGGCGACCTCCGAAGTCGTGTCGAAGATCATCGCCACCGATGCGTACATCGAAGCCGCGAAGGCCGATGCGATAAAGATCACATAGTGGTTGAACCCCTTGACCTGCATCCGTTGTTTGAGAAAGAATCCGAGCAGTGTGGCGGTAAAGACGATGCTCACCGCGCACCAGTCCCCGCCGAAAAGCCGGCAGAACGAGGCATTGGCCAGTCCGACGAGGATCAGCGTAAAGATCGGATCCAGACGCGGCCGGGCGACGATTTGGTCATAACGCCGCCGAATCTCGGCAAGCGGCAGGCGGAGGTCGTAGGCATCCCAGCTCAGGGCGCTGAGTTCCGAGTTCAGTTCGAAACTGATCGGCAGCGGCGGAATATCCACCACTTCGCTGTAAACCCGTCCGCTCTCGTCGTCGTAAACCGAGAACGTCACCACTTTCTGGAAGGCCGAAACCATGACGCGCACGCCGAGCGCTTCGCCCAGGCGTTTCGAATTGCGCACTACGCGCGAGGTATGCACCCCGGAACCCATCAGACGGGTGGCATATTCCGCAACAAACTGTGTGACAGCCTTTAACTCTGCTTCCGACTTCATCTCACCTAACTTTACCGGTGCAAAGATAATGAAAAGCCGGAATAAACTAAAAATTTTTAATATCTTTCTGAAACCACAGTTCGCGGCAAATGCTTATCTTCGCGCCATGCAACCATCCGAAGAGCTGAAAGCTTATATCGAAGCGGAGATCATCCCCCGTTACGAATCGTTCGACGCGGCGCACCGTACGGATCACGTCCGCACGGTCATCGCCCAGAGTCTCGACCTGGCGCGGCATTACGATGTCGATACGGAGATGATTTACACCGTCGCCGCCTATCACGACACGGGGCTGGTCCGAGGACGGGAGCTGCATCACATCCACTCTGGCGAAATCCTGCTCGCCGACACGACCCTGCGGCGCTGGTTCACCGAAGCACAGCTAGCCGTCATGCGCGACGCCGTCGAGGACCACCGGGCCTCGTCCGACCATGCTCCGCGCACGATCTACGGCCGCATCGTCGCCGAAGCCGACCGCTGTATCGACCCCGCAACGGTGATTCGCCGGACGGTGCAGTACGGGCTGGCCCACTACCCCGCACTCGACCGCAAAAGGCACTTCGAACGCTGTCTTGCGCACCTGCAGAAAAAATACGCCGAAGGCGGCTACCTCCGGCTCTGGATTCCCGAATCGGACAACGCCCGCAGGCAGGAGGAACTGCGGACGCTGATCCGCGACGAAGCCCGCCTGCGCGAGACGTTCGATACGATCTTCGACCGCGAAACCGCCCGATAAACCGGGCCCGTACAAGGACCTCTTCCGGCCTCTATATATAAAAATAGGTATCTTCCGAGAATCGTCGCACCTGTGTGAAAATTCGATGATCGGGGTATGAATTCCCCGGACTCCCGCTTGTTTTTCGAAAGATTATGCTTATCTTCGTCATAACATCTTCCACGCCCACCCACCTTCTTCTCAGCATATCCGAGTGTACAGGAAAAGGTATGCTACTCCGAAACGTAATTCCCGACAATGAAAGAATCCGTCTATAAATCCTTCGTCAGTTGTGATCCGCATGAGCAGGAATTGCTCAGGCAGCTCATTCGCGGCGACATCGCGGGCTATGAGGTGCTGTTCCACAAATACTACCCGACGTTCTTCGCTTTCATCAAAGGCATGACCAAAGAGACCGCCGTGGCGGAGGACATCGCGCAGAATATTTTCATGAAAGTATGGCTGAACCGCGAAAAGCTGGACGAGACCAAATCCATCCGCAACTACCTTTTCGTGCTTGCCAAACACGAGATATACAACTATTTCCGCACCAAGAGCCGCACGTTCACGTCCCTTAAGGAGGCTATCGCCCAGAGCGAGAACAAGGGGGGGGGAAGCCTTCCCCCGCGGAACGAGATCGAAGAGAAACTCGACCTGGCGGAGACCGCCGAGCAGGTCGAAAGCATCGTCGAGAAGATGCCTCCGCAGCGGCAGCAGATTTTCCGCATGTCGCGTTTCGAACACATGCCGAGCAAAGAGATCGCCGAGCAGCTGCACCTTTCGGTGCGCACCGTGGACAAGCACCTGGAACTGGCGCTGAAGGAACTCCGCAAATACCTCAACATCATTCCGGCGATCATGGTCTTTCTGGACATCCTGCCTTAAAATTCCCCCGATAAAATCTTCCGGGCCCGTTACGTAGTGCGGGGCTTTCGTTTGTTCTTTATGTAGTAACCGGCAGCATCGGGCCGCCGACAAAACGCATAAAGACATGACCAAACCGACATTAGATAGGGTCCGGGATTATTTCTACGGCCGCTGCAACGACAGCGAAGAGGTCCGCATCCAGCAATGGTTCGCCGACAACGGCAATTCGTCCGAAGCCGACAAACTGCTGGGAACCCTGCTCGACGAAGTGCGGAGCGAAAACCCCGCATTGGCGCAGGCGGCGTTCGCAGAGTTCTGCCGCCGCATCGGACACTCCGTTCCCGCACGCACCGCGCCGCGCCGCCTGACGACTGTCATCCGGTGGACCCAGCGGATCGCCGCCGTGCTGATCGTACCCCTGCTGATCGCCGTCTCGCTCCTCTACACCAAGACCGCGCAGACTCCCGAATGGGAAGAGATGCTCGTACCGGCCGGTCAGCGCAGCGAACTGCGCCTTGCCGACGGAACGCTCCTGTGGCTCAATTCGGGCACACGCGTAACCTATCCGACCCATTTCAACGGCCGCCAGCGTAAAATTTTCGTGGACGGCGAGGTCTATGCCGAAGTCATGCACGACAAGCGGCATCCCTTCGTCATTTCGGCCGGCGACGTCGAGGTCGAAGTCCTCGGCACCAAGTTCAACATGCGGGCCTACAACAGCGACCAGCTGGTCGAAGTGGCTTTGGTCGAGGGCAGTGTGCGCTTCGACGTGAACAGCGACAAATGCGACGACGAAGTCGTCATGGTCCGCAACGACATCGCGCAATACGACCGCCTGACGGGAGCGCTGGAAATGGCCTCTTTCCAGAGCGAGAATTATAAATCGCGCGCCATCGGCGGCGGCTTCTACTTCTTCAACGAATCGCTCGACGGCATCACCGCCCAGCTGGCCCGCTGCTTCGACCAGAAAATCATCATCACCGATCCCGAGCTGGCCGACGTACGCTTCTACGCCTTCTTCACCAACAACGAGTCGCTGCTCAAAATCCTCGGCACGCTCAACACCGACAAATCGATGTCCATCCGCGAGCGCAACGACGTGATCTACATATCCCGAAAGAAATAACCCCGAAACAGCAACCAAAAAACTACAACATTAAAACTTCCACCTATGAAAAAACTTTACAATCGAACCGCAGTTTTCTATGCGCGTACGATCGTGGGTTTGTTCGCCCTCTGCCTGCTGGCGCTTCCCAGCCCGGCACTGGCGCAGGCGATCGACCTCAAACTCACGAATGTAACGGTCAAGGAGGCCATCGAAGCCCTCAACCAGCGGGAGAACTACTCCGTGGCCATCAAATCGGCCGGCGTCGACATGCAGCGCCGCGTCAGCATCTCGGCGCAGAATGCGTCGATCGACGAAGTCCTGGCCCAGATCTTCGCGGATCAGGACATCACGTACACCATTACGGGCAAAAGCATCTCCGTAACCAAGGCCGCGCCGAAGAATCCGGCCGTGGATAAGGACCTGCTGAAAGGCGTGGTGAAAGACAACCTGAACCTGCCCGTTCCGGGAGCCACGATCATCGTGGACGGCACCAACAACGGCACCACGACCATGAGCAACGGCGATTTCACGCTGGAGAACGTGAAACTCCCGGCGACGCTCGTCGTCTCGTTCATCGGCTACCAGCCTCAGACGGTCGAAGTCACAACCTATGCGCCCGTCAATATCACCCTCATGGAGAGTACGGCGGCTATCGACGAAGTGGTCGTGGTCGGCTACGGACAGCAAAAGCGCGTGAACGTCACGGGCGCCGTGGGCACCATCAGCGGCAAGGACCTCAACAACCGCCCCGTAACCAATACGGCCGCGGCCCTGCAGGGCGCCGATCCGTCGCTGCTGCTGACGCTCGGAAGCGGCTCGATCGAAGGCAAGAACTACGACGTCAAGATCCGCGGCGCGGTATCGCTCAACAGCGGCAGCCCGCTGGTGCTGGTAGACGGCATCGAAGCGTCGCTGGCGCAGGTCAATCCCAACGACATCGAATCGGTGTCGGTACTCAAGGACGCTTCGGCCTGCTCGATCTACGGCGCCAAAGCTTCGGCCGGCGTAGTACTCATCACCACCAAGAGCGGTAAGGCCGGCACGCTGAAGGTCAATTACAACGGCCGTTTCGGCATGTCGTGGAACACCACCTCGACCGACTTCATCACCTCGGGATACGATTACGTGAAACTCACCAACGAGTTCACCTACACCTACCGCGGATTCAACGGCTGGAACTACTCCGACGAAGAGATGCAGATGCTCTACGACCGCCGCAACGACAAGACCGAGCATCCCGACCGTCCGTGGGTCGTCACCGACAACAACGGAAAATACCGCTACCTGGGCAACTTCGACTGGTACGACTACATGTTCAAGCGCAGCCGTCCCGAGACCGAACACAACATTTCGCTCACGGGCGGCAACGAAAAGATCAACTATTATGTCAGCGGCCGCTACCTCTACCGCGAAGGCCTGTTCAACCAAGGCTCCGAGGATATCTACAACGGCTACTCGTTCCGCACGAAGATCGCCGCCGAAGTAACTCCGTGGATGCACTACTCGAACAACATCAGCATGGAAGTGACCGACTATAAATACGGCGGTTACTGGGAGCAGGACGGTTCCGAGTCGCTGGCGTCGCAGGGTATCCTGTATAACGTGGCCAACAACATCAGCCCGACGTTCGTTCCCGTGAACCCCGACGGCACCACGTTCATGTATTCCAACGGCATCCAATTCGCCAACTCGCCGATCGCCAGCGGACGCGGCGGCGTATTCGCCGACGGACGCAACAAGAACTCGCGCAAGAACAACTACTACATCATCACCAACCGGGTGACGTTCGACCTCACGCGCAACAAAGACCTGAAACTGAACGCCGATTACACCTACCGCCGCCGCGACAACCTGGGAGCCTACCGCTCCTATCCGACGGCCAACACCTGGAATGCGACGCAGACGGCAGTGGTCGATTTCACCAACGGTTCGATCTACGACTTCTACCAGGAGGACCGCTACTACTATAACGGCCATGTGGTCAATGCCTACCTCGATTACGGCCATTCGTGGGGCAAGCACAACTTCTCGGCCGTAGCAGGCGGCAACTTCGAGGACTTCCGTTCGTCGGAACTGAGCGTCCGCCAGAAAGGGTCGCTGAGCGAGAAGCTGAGCTTCATCAACATGGCGCAGGGCGAAATCGAACGCTGCGTCGAGTCGAACACGGCCTACCGGACGCTGGGTTATTTCGCCCGTGCCAACTACGACTACGCCGGCAAATACCTCTTCGAAGTGTCGGCCCGCTACGACGGTTCGTCGCGTTTCGCGGCCAACGACCGCTGGGGCTTCTTCCCTTCGGCGTCGGTAGGCTGGCGCATGTCGGAGGAGAAATTCTGGGAGCCGGTGCGCGGCTGGTGGGACAACGCCAAGGTGCGCTTCTCGTACGGTTCGCTCGGCAACCAGCAGGTATCGAACTACTACTACATCGAAACGATCTCGACAGGACAGCTGGGCTATACCTTCAACGGTACGGAAAAGGCCAATTACGCTTCGGCGTCGAACCCCATCAGCGACGGTCTGACGTGGGAGACGGTCGTAACCTATAATCTCGGTTTCGATCTGGGCTTCCTCAAAAACCGGCTCAGCGTCTCGGCCGACCTCTACATCCGCGACACGAAGGACATGCTCACCACGTCGATCACGCTGCCCGACGTCTTCGGAGCGCCTTCGCCCAAGGAGAACTGCGCCGACCTGCGCACCAAGGGTTACGAGATCACGGTCGGCTGGCGCGACCGCCACATGGTCGCGGGCAAGCCCTTCTCTTACGGAATTTCGGCATCGCTGGGCGACTACAAGTCCAAGATCACGAAGTATAAGAACGACGACAAGCTGCTCTCCGACCATTACACGGGCAAAACGCTCGGCGAAATCTGGGGCTACCGCACCGACGGACTGTTCAAGACCGACGAGGAAGCCGCACGCTACCAGGCGCGCATCAACGACAAGGCCGTCAACAACCGGGTCTACACCAGTTCCGTTCCCGCAGAGGCACGTCTGCGCGCCGGCGACGTCCGTTTCCGCGACCTCAACGACGACAACATCATCAACAACGGCGACGGTACGGTCAACAATCCGGGCGACATGCGCATCATCGGCAACAGCCTGCCGCGCTACACCTATTCGATCCGCGGCGACCTGAACTGGAACGGCTTCGATTTCGCGGTCTTCTTCCAGGGCGTCGGCAAGATCGACTGGATGCCCAGCGCCAACTGTTACTACTTCTGGGGGCCCTACAGTTTCCCGACCACCACGTTCATCGCCAAGGATTTCGAACGGCAGGCATGGAGCGAAGACAACCGCAACACCTACTTCCCCCGCCGGCGCAGCTACCAGACTTCGAGTGCAGGTTCGATGTACGTCAACACCGACCGTTACCTGCAGGACGCTTCGTACATCCGCCTGAAGAACATCACGCTGGGTTACACCATTCCGATCAACAAACGCATCCTCGAGAAAGTGCGCGTATACGTCTCGGGCGAGAACCTCGCCTACTGGTCGCCGCTCAAACGGCACAGTAAGATGATCGACCCCGAAGTAGCCGTAACGCAGGCGACCAACGACTGCCTGTATCCCTATTCGCGGACCTTCTCCGTAGGCGTGGACATCACCTTCTAATTAACCGGAAAGCTTATTTCGATCAACCATGAAAACCATCAGCAAAATATTGATATTCGTTTCGATGAGTCTGGCGCTGTCGGGCTGCGACGACTTCCTGACCAAGGAGCCGGAAACGAACCTTTCGCCCAATACGTTCTTCTCGAGCGAAGCGGAGCTGGAACTCTGGACCAACCGCTTCTACAATCTCTTCGCAGGCCCCGACACCGATGCCGTCCAGGTCTCCGACATCCAGATCGCCAAGAACCTCAGCGCCGTGCAGCAGGGAACACGCTCCCCGGCCACCGAAAGCTGGGGCACCAGCGCCTGGGCCTACCTGCGTTACATCAACTATTACCTCGAACGCTCGGGCAACTGCCCGGACGAGGCGGTCCGCCAGCGCTACGACGGCGTGGCCTATTTCTTCCGCGCGCTGTTTTACTTCGAAAAGGTACGCAAATACGGCGACATTCCCTATTACGACTTCGTGATTCCGTCGAACGACTGGGCTTCGCTCAAACGGCCGCGCGACAGCCGGGGATTCGTAATGAAGAAGGTCATGGAGGACCTCGACCGCGCCATCACGGACCTGCCAGACAACTGGCCCAGCGACGCGCTCTACCGGCTGAGTAAAAACGCCGCGCGCGCCATGAAAGCCCGCGCCGCGCTCTACGAAGGCACCTTCCGCAAATACCACGGCATTGCCGACGAGACGATCGACGGGGTGACCATCTCGGCCGACTATTTCCTCGGGCTGGCCGCCGACGCAGCATGGGCCGTCATGGAGCAGAACAAATACTCGCTCTACAAAGGCAACACGCTCAAACTCGACGCCCCCTACCGCGAATATTTCATCCTCGAAGACGGCGACGCCAAGGAGACGATCCTCTCGATGCGCTTCAACGCCGACATCCTCGTGCGCCACGGCATCCAGTTCACGTTCCGCAACATGCGCCACAGCGCCACGCAGCGACTGGTGAACCACTACCTGATGGCCGACGGTTCGAAGATTCAGGACCAGCCAGGATACGAGACCATGACCTACAACCAGCAGTTCCAGAACCGCGACCCGCGCATGGCGCAGACGCTGATGGCTCCGGGATACGTGGACCTGAACGGCATCGACGAAGTGATCGAGGACTGCAAGAGCTACGACATGACGGGCTACCGCTTCATCAAGTTCGTGAGCGACGACACGCATAACGGCGCCACCACCTCGACCACCGACTGGCCGGTATTCCGCTATCCGGAAATCCTGCTGACCTACGCCGAGGCCAAAGCCGAACTGGGCACGCTCACCCCGGACGACATCGCCCTGACCGTCGACGTCGTCCGCGACCGCGTGGGCATGCAGGGCCTCGACATGGCGGCCGCCAACAACAATCCCGATCCCCTGCTGGCAAGCTACTACCCCAACGTCAATTCGGGCGCGAACAAAGGCGTGATCCTCGAAATCCGCCGCGAACGCACTGTCGAACTTCCCTGCGAAGGCCTGCGCCAGTGGGATATGTTCCGCTGGAAGGAGGGCGCGCAGCTGGTTCCCTCGTCGAACGGGCTCGACGGCTTCCTGGGCTGTTACTTCCCCGGGCTGGGCGAATACGACATGAACGGCGACGGCAAGGCGGACCTCTGCCTGTGGAGCGGCACGAAGCCCTCCACGACCTGCGACGCGATGCTCGAAATCGGCGAAGGCCGGGACGCCCAGCTGACCGACGGCACGAGCGGCTACATCGTCTGCTTCCGGGGCCGCACCTACAAATGGGAGGAGGGCCGCGACTACCTGTGGCCGATCCCGACCGACCAGCGCGTGGCCACGGGAGGCGCCCTGAGCCAGAACCCGGGTTACGAAGACGGGCTGAGTTTCTGACACCCCTTTACTCCACAGCAAAAAAAAGAGGTATTCCGGTGATCGGAATACCTCTTCTTCGAAAAACAAATTCACCAAAAACCACTGAGACCATGAAAAAACTGCTTTTGCTTCTCTTCGCGGCGGCCCTCTCCCTGACCGCTTCCGAACCGGCGCGGGCCTGGGGGCGCGAAGGCCACGAGACGATCGCCAAAATCGCCGAACGCAACCTCACCAAACGGGCGAAAAAACGGATCGAGAAGTACCTCGGCGGACACTCCGTCGTCTACTACGCCAAATGGATGGACGAATACCGCCAAACACCCGAATACGCCTTTACCAACGACTGGCACACGGCGCCCGTCGGCGCAGACCTGCGCTACAGCGACTCTCTGCTCAAACCGGAGAAAGGCAACGCCGTTTACGGGCTGGAACTGGCCATCCGCAACCTCAAGGATTACCGCAGCCTGACCGACTCGGCCGTAGCGGTCAACCTGAAATACGTCATCCACCTGGTCGGCGACATGCACTGCCCGGCGCACATCAAATACACGACCCACAACATGAAATACGACGTACTGTTCGAGGACAAATACCGCAAGCCGCACAAATTCTATGTCCACCACGTCTGGGACAATGAGATCATCACCACGACCCGTATCTGGTCGGTCACGGAGTGGGCCGGCGAACTGGACCGCGCATCGAAACAGGAGAAAGCCGCCGTGCAGGCCGGAACGCCGCGCGACTGGCTGCACGACAGCGCCGTGGCCTGCGAAGTGCAGTTCGAGTGGGCCAAACCCGACCAGCGGCTGGGGCAGGATTTCCTGAACAAGGCCCTGCCGCTGGTCGAGAGCCAGATCCGCAACGCCGGCTACCGGCTGGCCGCCGTCCTGAACGGGCTTTTCGACTGACACGGCCGACAAATTATAAAAACACCCGTCACTCGCAGCGAGTGACGGGTATTTTTATGAAAACGGAAACGATCGGACTTCCGAGGGGGGGGGACCGCTCCGCCGGTGCGGCGTCAGTCGTGCCGTCCCTGCGAACGCAGGTAGGAAATCAGCAGTTCCGGACGGTCGGTCTGAATCATCGTCGCCCCCATATCGAGCAGCTTGCCGTAAACCGCATCGGGATCGTTCTTCTCCCACGCCACATCGTCGCACAAGCCGCCGCAAAGCGACTCCCACAGCGAATTGACCCAGAGTTTCGATCCGCTCTCCACCACTTTTTCCATGCACTCCTTCACTTCAGGCGTGTATTCATCCCAGCATACTTCGTAGGCCAGCGGCACGATCCCCTTCGACATATATTCGCCGAAAAGTGCCTTCCCCTGCGGCTTGAGTATGTCGATGATCGGCATATACATCATATTATGTTCGTATTCGCCGAACTTAGCGGCGACGGCTTCCGCCGGACGCTTGCCCTTGATGAGCATCTGCTCCGTCACGCCGAGTTCCTCGCTGATCTTCAGCGCCATGTCGTAAAACTCATACCCCTGGTCGATATTGACCACGATACGGTCCTTGCAGGCGGCGAGCGCTTCGCGCAGGGTCGGCATCTTCTGCGGCGTCCGCACGCCGTGCGCCGTACGCAGGAAACAGCGCTGAATCGAATCATAGGTGATGTCGCACACACGTCCCCGCCCGGTAGTGGTTCGGTCGATGGTATGGTCGTGACAAAGCACCAGCACGCTGTCTTTCGTAAGTTTGAGGTCCAGCTCCATGATATCGACGCCCATGCGAATCACCGATTCGATGGCGGGAATCGAATTCTCCGGATAGTTGCGCCAGTCTCCGCGGTGTGAAGCCACCACGACATATTCCGACGCGGGATCGTGGATCTCGGCCACGATTTTCGCCGCATGCGTCGGATATTCCGGGGCGGCGGTTTTAGAACCGGCGCATCCCCACAGCAATGCGGGGATGGCCAGAAAGCAGATAACAGATCTCTTCATAAACATTTATACAGTTTGGTTTATCGTTCGATAAAATAGTCGCCCTCGTTGCCCAGCACGACCTGCTCGGCCACCGAACGCAGGTAGGCCGCCTTATCGGGATTCAATCCACAGTCGGCCGGATCGGAACCGAACCGCTCGCCGAAAAGCACCAGATAATTGACGCAGGCCTTCAGGTAAGCGCCGTAATCCGACTGATGCTTGTTGTCCGTGTAGTAGAGATTGATGCCCGAACCGCCCTCGCGCACCTGTCTGAACGCAGGACCGATGGGGGAGACCCACGCCCCGGCGGCCTGCGCCAAAGCTTTGGCCCCGGCGTCGTTATAGGCTTCGAAGGTCGGGAAGTCGGTAAAGCCGCCGTAGGAAGCAGCCGAGAAGGTCCACGTCTCCTCCAGAATCACTTTGCACGAAGGCGACGCGGCGCGCACACGGTCGGCCATGGTCGTACAGCCCGTGAGGATCGACGCGGTGGCATCGCGGCCATAAGCGGCGGGATTCTGGCTCTGGTCCTGCAGGAAAGCGAAATCGTAACCGCCCTGCTCGACGGCGTCGGTCGAGAAGCTCAGCGACAAGTGCTGGGTCAGCGTCTGCGATCCTTTGAAATGGGCCTTGATATTCAGGGCATGGCCTTCGCGCCAGGCGATCTCCTTGAGCATCCACGTCGGATTGCTGTAATGAGAGAACGAATTACCCAGGCAAAGCACTTTCTTGGTATCGCGGGGCGTCGCCGTGCCGAAATTCTGCACGTAACTGCCCGTAAATCCGTAAGCCGGAATAGAACTGGCGGCATTGGCCGCCGTGATGCTCTGCGTCCCGCCCGCACAGGTGTAGGGACCGACGGCGCGGCAGCGGATTTTCACTTCGCCGTCGGTCACGGCGTTTTCGAACCGCATCGTCTGCATAACGGTCGCATGCTGGTACGAAGAACCGGTGGCAACGCCCGAACATTTGTAGGTATAGCGGATTGCCGGATTTTCCGGAGCCGCAAGCAGGTCCTCTTCGACGCTCTTCCAGACTCCGCCGTCGAAATACTCGACGATGAAATACTTGGGCGAGTTGGCTTCGCCCGCCATCGTAGCGTTGAAATCAATGACCGATCCGGCGGCAAGATTCTCCACCGGGAAGGTATAGAGCCAGTAATCGCCCTCGACCATAGCCGAAACCGAAGGCCGGTTCGAAACGATGTTCCGCGCAAAAGCCGCCGAACTGTTCGCTTCACCCCTTACGACCGAGATAACGCCCGCTGCACCCGAAGTCGCGGGAACTGCATTGTCGCCGGTCCACGACGAACTGTAACGCGGCAGCGTCGAAGCCTGGAACACCCACTTGCTGGGGAACGCTTCGCCCTGCGGCTGTTGATCGACCCTTACCGTCGCGCTCTTCGTGCCGTCGGCCGAGGCGAACGTGACGACAGCGGAACGCGGCGCGGTTTTCGTATTGGCGTCGGCCCCGATCTTGATATACTGCACGCCGGCGTCTTTGACGCCCGACGCGACAGGTACGTCCGAAAGGTCGGTAATGCGCGTCCAGCCTTCGTCGGCGCTCACCGTCCAGTCGTAATCGACCGACGAAAGCTGCACCACGGCGGCATCGGTGCCCTGTGCATTCAGCTCGACCGACGAAAGATTCACGCCGAATTCCGGCTGGGCGGGCACCTGCGATCCGTTGGGGTAATAGAGGATATTCTGGCTGTTCACATGCACGGCCGACGCATTGTGGTCGCCGATGTAAGACATGTAATTCGTGTAGTTCACGCCGGCCAGCGCATAAGAGCCGTCCTCGTAAGCGCCCAGGTCGCCCTGCGCGATGCAATCGCGGAATTCGGCGGGCTTGTTGCACTGTCCGAAGAGCGTTCCCTTGTAATTGGCACGGTCGGTAATCACCAGTCCGTAATTCTCACAGCCGACGAAGGCGTTGCCGTCGTCATTGACCAGGCAGACGATGCCGCCCGCCGCGCCGCTCGTCTTGCAGATCAGGTTGCCGCGGTTGACGACATTGGTGAGCTTACTGCCTACGGCCGTAATGCAGGTGATGTTACCGATACGGGCGTTGTTCACCCC
>CAKVKI010000011.1 GCA_934754975.1 uncultured Alistipes sp.
AGCTAATTCTGCTCGGCCTGCTGGCTCCCGATGTCGCGGCCGACGTCATCAGCTCCGATACCGACAAGGGCGAGAAGCGGGGCGGATTCATGCCGACGTTCTTCCACGGCGACCACGCTTCGGCGTTCGTGGCCGGAGTGTACCTGCGGGGCATCCGCGGTTTCGACGTGCGGCGCGCCTACGATCTGGTCCTGCGCAACGCCACCGTGCAGGGGCCGAGCCGCCCGTGGCTCGACGAGTATATCGCCCGCGGCTATATCCCCGAAATGGATGTCGAGAATCCCGTGACGCAGACCGTATGCAAAGCCGCGGTTACGAAAACGCTCGAATACGCCTACGACGATTATGCCGTGGCGCTGCTGGCCGATGCGCTGGGAGACCGGGCGAACCGGGATATGCTGATGAAGCGCACGTCCAATTACAAGAACCTCTTCGACCCCTCGACGGGGCTGATGCGCGGACGGCTCGACGACGGCTCGTGGATCACGCCCTTCGACGACCAGTATCCCTATTACGAATACATGTACCGCGAAGCCAACGCCTGGCAGCAGGCGTTCTTCGCGCCGCACGACACCGAGGGGCTGATCGGCCTCTATCCCAGTCGCGAGGCGTTCGGAGCGCAGCTCGATAGGCTCTTTTCGATTCCGTGGAAAGGGTACGAAGTGGACAACCTTTCGGGTTTTATCGGGCAGTACTGCCACGGCAACCAGCCCGACCACAGTTTCCCCTACCTGTATTACTTTATCGGCCGGCAGGAGCGTTCTCAGGAGCTGCTCGACTATATTCTGGACCGATTCTACGGCATGGGACCCGAAGGACTGGCGTTGTCGGGCATGGACGACGCCGGCGAGATGTCGTCGTGGTATGTCTTCAACGCCATCGGGCTTTATACCTATTCCCCGGCCGATCCCGAATATATCGTGATCGTGCCGCTGTTCGACAAGGTGGCGGTATTGCTGGGCGACGGTTCCCGCTGGTCGGTCCGCCGCGAGGGGACGGGCCGCCGGATTACGGGCATCACGTGCGGCGGAAATCCGGTCGGGGGATGGTTCGTGCCGCACGATGCGCTGGGCAAAGGCGAACTGGTGATTACGACTTCGGAAAAATAGACGGTTGCGGATGCCCTGCGGAGGATATGCGGCGCAGGGCATGCTCCGGAAACGGCCGGGAGCGTCCGGATGACAGCGGCGGCGGAAACCAATTCCGCCGCTGTTTTTTCCGGAAATGCCCGGTGCGGCTCGTCGTATGGATTTTGTGGATCGGACTCCGGACCGGGGACGGGCGCGAAAAACGGAGGCCGGGGTTTCGATGCTCCGGCCTTCGTTCTTTCCGATGTGCCGGGCGTCGCTACTTCTTCGCCCAGCCGTGGATGACCTGACTCTGTACGTTTACGCCGTATGCTGCGGCTTTGTCGAGGATGCGCCGGGCCAGAGCCGCTTTTTTGTCGTCGGGCGCATAGCGGAAGTAGGCTTCGGCGGCCCGTACGTGTTCGGCGTCCACGAGCGGGAATTCGCGCGTCTCGGGAATCCCGAACGCCGAGTCGGGCAGTTCGTGCCGCTCTTCGGCGGAGAGCCGGTCCGCGGCCTTGTGTTTTGTCGTTGTCGTCATTGCTTTCCCTTGTTTGGTGATCCGCTTCGGGAAAGGTGCAATTTTCCGGCCAGCCGACCCGCTTGGCTCCTGAATTGCGGCCGGATTATCCGATTAGGGTGGCGACGATGCGGCGGCCCGAAGCGCGGTTGCGGAATTCGCAGAGGTAGATGCCCTGCCATGTGCCGAGGTTGAGCCTGCCCCGGGTGACAGGTATCGTCAGCTCGACACCCGTGAGCGTCGATTTGGCATGCGCCGGCATGTCGTCGTCGCCTTCGAGCGTGTGGACGTAGTAGGATTCGCGCTCGCGGACCAGCCGGTCGAAGATGGCCGAGAGGTCCGTGCGGACGTCGGGATCGGCGTTTTCGTTGATCGAAAGACCTGCGGAGGTGTGTTTGATGAAGAGATGCACCAGCCCGGCGCCGGGCAGCGGCGGCAGGTTGGCCGCGATTTCGTCCGTGACGAGGTGAAACCCGCGGGTGCGGGGGCGGAGTGTGAATTCGGTTTGTCGGATCATGGCGATGCTGTAAATTACTGCGGTAAAGATAGCAAAAATCGGGGGACGCTCCCTTTGCCGTTACGCGTTCCGGGACATTTCGCATGCAAATGTCCGAAATAGTGCCCCCGAGTGTTGGAAATTCCGGCATTTATTGTGATATTAGAGGATAAATTTCCCTGATTATGTCTGCAATACTGAGATTTCTGTTTCCGGACAAACCCTATACTCCCGGCAATTCGTGGCTGCTGCTTGCGGCCCGCATTATTTTCGGAGGACTGCTGATGTCGCACGGCATCGCCAAGTGGCAGAACTTCGATGCGCTTTCCGCCGCGTTTCCCGATCCGCTGGGTGTCGGCGGCGGTGTTTCGCTCGCGCTGGCGATTTTCGGCGAAGTCGTCTGTTCGGCCGGGTTTATCGCGGGGCTGTTCTACCGGCTGGCCCTCATCCCGATGATCTTCACGATGTGCGTGGCTTTTTTCGCCGTACACGGCGGCGATCCGTTCGCGGCGCGCGAGCTGGCGCTGGCTTACCTGTCGGTTTTCGTGCTGATGTACGTCGCAGGGCCCGGCCTGTACGCCGCCGATACGCTCATTGCGCGGCGGATTCCGAAGCGGCGGCGGTAGTCCTGCAATTTTTTTTATCCGGGTTCCTGCCGGGCAATTCGGGGTAAGCGGCTCGCTGTGAATCGGGTTCGCCCGGTGCGGCATATGCCGGTGCAGGCGGCGCGGCGAATAAAATTTTGCTGCGTCGGGGATTTTTGTAAATTTGTCCGAACACTCATACTTTTTTGCGGAATGAACCTCGCTTTGCGGCATATCGTCCTCTCGTTTCCGGTCCGGCTCGTCGGACTGCTGTCCGTGTGCCTGGGGGCGCTGCCCGTTTTCGCAGCGGCAGAAACTCAGGTGCGGTCCGGCGGGGAACTGCATAATTCGGTTTACCGTATTCAGGTCCGCAATATCGACGCCCGGGATTATCAGGGCGACGTGCAGGTGTGGGACCTGGTTTCCGACTCCGACGGGCATGTCTATGCCGCTACGGGGGGCGGGCTGAGCGTCTGGGACGGTATTCGCTGGAGCGTCTATCCGACAGCGGGACTCCCCATTTTCAGGTGTCTGGCCTATGACCCGCAGACGGGGCGCATCTATGCCGGGGCGGACAACGAATTCGGTTTTTTCGTCAGGGACGCTTACGGCGGATACGAATATACGCGCCTGCATCAGAATCCCCGGAGCGAGGTCCCCGAAATCTTCTGGCGCATCATCCTGCACGACGGAGCGGGTTATTTCCAGACGCACGAACAGATTTACCGCTATGACCGGCAATCCGGGCGGATCGCTCCTGTACTGACGGAAGGGGCGGTCGGCTATATCCACGCCGTCGGGGACGGGATTTGGTTCCAAGACGGTTCCGGGTTATGCGAACTGCGGCCCGACGACACGGTCGTGAAGACAGGGATTGCCTTGTCTGATAGAGTTATCGCCGTGTATCCGCAGAACGGCGAATATATCCTGATTACCGAACGCAGCGGCATTTTCGCATGGGACCAAGGTGCGCTGCGCCCGGTGGACGGGCAGCTCAATGCGCTGCTGGCCCGGGTGCGGCTGTTTGCTGCGAGCCGTACGGCCGACGGCCGCTACCTGCTTGGTAGCGTGATCGACGGCTTGTATATCGTCGATGACCAATGGCGCGTCAGCCGCCGTTTCGGAACTCAGGAAGGGTTGCTGCATACGACCGTGCTTTCCGTCGAGGAGACTGCGGCCGGGGATATCTGGCTGGGACTCGACGGCGGGATGGCCCGGATCGAAGCGTCCGGGGCCGGAGCGGTCGTGACGAGCCGTTCGCAGGAGATCGGAAGCGTTTACGACGTCGCTGAGTATGAAGGGGAGCTTTACGCCGGGACCAATAAGGGACTGTTCCGTTACAGAGGCGACGGCGTTTTCCGTCTGGTCGAAGGGACTCAGGGACAGGTGTGGCGGCTGATACGGGCCGATGACGCGCTGGTCGTATGCCACGATGCGGGGACGTTCACGCTTTGGAGGGGCGCACTGCACCGCAGCGACGATTGCAGCGTCTGGCAGCTCCTGCCGTGGGGCGAACGTAAAAACCGCTGGATCGGGGCGGACTTCAGGGGCGGATTCTCGATTTATGAAATACACGACGGGCGGCTCTATCCCCGGAAAAAGGTCGAAGGCTACGGCGGTGTCCATTCCGACATGGGGATCGACCGTTTCGGAAGTATCTGGGTGCAGAACAGGGCGGGAGATCCCGTGCGGATACGGCTCGATGCCGACGACCGGGCGGCCGACGTGCGGATTTACGCCCCGGGCGGGCGGCAGGAACCGCTGTACCGGACTCAGCTCGACAACGATGTCTTCTTTTTCCGGGGGCACGAGGTATTGGGATATGATATAAACTGCGATTCGCTGGTGCGCAGCGATTACTATACTTCGATGCTCGGCGTGGTCCGTGAAGCGCCGACGGCGCTGACGCAGTCGGGCGACCGTATTTTCGGCATTTATGCCGACGGAGTGGGGGTGGTCGGCCGGCAGGGAAACCGTTTTTTCGACTACGGGAGGCTCAACATGCCGGAGGGCCTGAATATGATTCCCTCGCGGGCGCGGCGGGTCATTCCCATCGACAGCCATACGATTGCGATCGGCCTGCAGAACGGCGTCTTTTTCTTCGATACGCGCATGCAGGACGAAGAGTATCGCCGGCCGCGCGCACCGCAGCTCGAAAGGTTGCTGCTGCACCTCCGGGATACTTCCGAATTCCTGACGGTGCGTCCCCTGAACGAGGTCTATGCCGTGCCGCAGAACTATGTTGCGATCGAGGTGCGCCTGTCGAACCTCTATACGCACGGACAGGTCCGTTATTCGGTCGATGGCGGACCGTGGACGACGGCGCCGGGCGTGCCCGCTTTCCGGCTCAACGACCTGCAGAGCGGAAAACATACGCTCCGCATCCGCAACCTCGATCCCGTGAATTCGTCGCAGGAACCGCTCGAACTCGTTTTCGACGTCGCCTATCCGTGGTATTTGCAGCTGCGTTTCATCGGCTGCATGCTGCTCGCTGCCGTGGGTATCGGCCTGATTGTCCGCTACCTTTTCAAACGCGGCGTGGAACGGCAGCGGCGTGCGCTGCTGCGGGAACAGGAGCGGCTGTTCGAGCAGGAGAAGAAGGAACACGACATCGAACTGCTGCGGGTGGAGCTGCGTGAACGCGAGCGGAAACTTATAAACCTGACCATGATGGGTATCCAGCGCAATACGATGCTGGGTGAACTGCGCCGCGAAGTGGAGCTGTTTCCCGATCAGGAGCAGCGCAGGCGCGTGCTGCGCAGGATCGACTCCTATATGAACGACAAGGAGAACCACGAACTCTTCGAAAAATACTTCAACACCATCCACGACGGATTCTTCACCCGTCTGTTACAGCATCATCCGGGGCTTACTTCGAACGAAATGCGAATCTGCGCCTATATCAAGCTCAACCTGAGTACGAAGGAGATCGCGGCTTACATGAATATCTCGCCGAGCAGCGTCGAGATCGCCCGCCACCGCCTGCGCAGGAAGATGAATCTGGCTTCGGAGGTGAATCTTCAGCACTACGTTTCCGCCATCTGACCACTGCGGGAAGTCTGACCTGATGTTTAAATATTTTCATGGATAATGTAAAGGTATAAAATTCTGCTTATTGCTTATTATCAGATTTTTATAATATTTTATTCAGGCAATTGTAAAGGTCGGCTTTTTTATTTTGTTAAGGTGTAAAATGTTTGTAAAGCCCGCTTTTTTGCAGGGATCCGATCCGTCTTCTAAATTTGATTTCGGACCGGTGGACCTAAACCGGACTAAACCTTAACTTAAACTACTAAAACATTGCTTATGAAAGGTCTCAACCCCAAGAGCAAGCCGACGAAAGCGGGCCGTCTGATATGCCGGCTTCTGGCGGCGTTTATTTTCGTAATGAACACTGCCGGCGCTTATGCGCAACAGCAGGTCAGTGGAACCGTAAGGAATGCGGCCGGAGAACCCGTGGTCGGCGCATCGGTCGTAGTCGAAGGTACGGCCGTCGGCACGACGACCAATACTTCGGGAGCATTTACGCTCAGCGTGCCCGCCGGCGGCGCGCTTAACTTCTCATTTATAGGTATGACGCCCCAGCGCGTCGAGGTGGGCAACCGCACGCAGCTCGAAGTGGTCATGGAGGACGACGCGATTTCGATGAGCGCCGTCGTGGTGACGGCCCTCGGCATCAAGCGCGACGAGAAAGCGCTCGGATATGCCGTGCAGAGGGTGGCTGCCGACGAACTGCAGACGGTCAAGGGCGTCGATGTGGCCACTTCGCTGTCGGGCAAGGTTTCGGGCCTGATGGTGAAAAACCCGTCGGATTTTGCGGAAGCCCCGACGCTGACGCTGCGCGGGGAGACTCCGCTGCTGGTGATCGACGGCGTTCCCTATTATAACATGACCATGCGTGATATTCCGGCCGACGACATCGAGTCGATCTCGGTGCTGAAAGGCGCTACTGCTTCGGCCCTCTATGGTTCGCGCGGCGGTACGGGCGCTGTAATGGTGACCACCAAACGCGGATTGAGCGCCAAAGGTTTTTCGGTGGACATCAACTCTTCGACGATGTTCCATGCCGGTTTTCTGGCTATTCCCGAGAAACAGAATATGTACGGCCGCGGTACGACGGGCGTTTACGCCTGGAACGGCGACCGCCAATGGGGACAGCTGATGGACGGTTCGGTCGAGATCGAGCAGTGGAATCCCCGCACCAAGCAGATGGAGATGCGTCCCTACTCGGCCGTGGGCAAGGACAACTTCCGCAACTTCCTGGAGTCGGGCTATATCCTCAACAACAGCGTCAGCGCCACGCAGCAGGGCGAGATGGGAAGCTTCCGCGCTTCGGCGTCGTGGATGGACACCAAGGGCGTTTACCCGAACCAGAAGTTCGACAAGTATACGTTCAGCATCGGCGGCGACATGAAATACAAGAATTTTTCGCTTTCGGCCAATGTGGCCTATAACCGCCACCATACGCCCAATGCGGGCCAGAACGGATACACGAACTATGACCCGATGTACTCGCTGCTGATCTGGAGCGGCGCAGACTGGGATATCCGCGACTACCGCGATTACTGGATCACGCCGGGCGAAGTGACCAACAATCCCTATACGCGCATACAGGCCGACGGAACCATTCAGCAGGCCGGTTCGCTCGACAACCCCTATTTCATCCAGTACGAGCGTATCCGCGAAGAGACGCGCGACGTGATGAACGGCAATATCAACATGAGCTACGACATTATGCCCTGGCTCAAACTGACCGTGCGTTCGGGTCTCGATTTCTATGTCGATAAAACCGAGATGCGCATCGCCAAGGGCAGTTTCACCAATTCGGGCAATACCTACGGATCGGTCGTCGGCGCCAAGCTGGGGTATTTCCGCACGCAGCGCGACACGGGATTCAGTACGAACAACGACTTCCTGCTGACGGGCGACTACACGTTCGGCGATTTCCGCGTGGACGGGCTTTTCGGCGGCGGCATCTTCTACCGCCGTTCCGAATCGCTGATGGGCTATACGGCCGGCGGCCTGAACCTGCCCGACTTCTATTCGCTCAACAACGCCGTAGACGGTGCGAAGGCCACTTCGTCACTCAGGGAACAGCAGGTGAACAGCCTTTACGGACGGCTGTCGCTCTCGTGGCGCGACATGCTCTACGTCGAGGCGACGTTGCGCAACGACTGGAGTTCGACGCAGGCTTCGACGCCTTACAAATCCTATATCTATCCTTCGGTGTCGGGAAGTTTCGTGGTTTCGGAACTGCTGCCCAAGACCGACTGGCTGTCGATCTGGAAACTGCGCGGTTCGTGGACCATTTCGAAGCGTCCGGCCGACATCTACGCCACCAACACCAGTTATAAGGTGACGGCCGACACCTGGAACGGCATGTCGGGCGCGGCGCAGAATACGACGGGCTACAACATCGCCATTCTGCCTTCGGCGTTCGAGACCTTCGAGGTCGGTACGATGGCTTCGTTCTTCGGCAACCGCCTTTCGCTGGACGTGTCCTACTACCAGAAGCGCAATTACGACACGCAGAAGAGCGTGGCCGTGTCACACGCTTCGGGTTACTACAACAACCTCGTGAACACCAAGGAGGAGATTACCAACAAGGGGTGGGAGATCACGCTCGGCGCCACGCCCGTAAAGACCCGCGACTGGCGCTGGGACGTGACGTTCAACTGGTCGCGCTACCGCCGCCACTACACGCAGATCGACCCCGAATATTCGACCGACCGTCCGTGGGTAGCCAAGGGCAAGCGCGCCGACCATATCGTACTCAACACCTTCCAGCGTCACGAAGAGACCGGGGAGATGATCCACGACGCCAACGGCCTGCCGCTCTACAATACTTATCAGTCGGTTTACGGCTATTCCGATCCCGACTGGATCTGGGGCGCGACCACCACGCTGCGCTGGAAGAACCTGTCGATGTCGCTGTCGTTCGACGGTCGTGTGGGCGGCATGACGCAGAGCTACACGGAGACTTACCTCTGGATCGCCGGAAGCCACCCCAAATCGACCACCGAAGCGCGTTACCTCGACGTGACGAATCCCGGCACGAAGAACCACCTGAGCCAGGGCCAGCGCGTGGTGAGCGGCTCGGCGACGTGGGACGCGCAGGGAAACAAGCTGACCGATACGCGCGTATTCGCTCCCAACGACGTGAAGACCACCTATAAGGATTATGTGGGCCGCGTCCACAAGAACAACGTCTGGGGCGGTGTGGCGTCGCCGCTGGACATGTTCCGCACGACGTTCCTTAAACTGCGCGAGGTTTCGCTCACCTACGACGTGCCGGCCAGATATTGCCGCATGATCCGCAGCAAGGGCATCGCGGTGTCATTCGTCGGACAGAATGTCTTCATGTCGGCCAAGGATTTCAAGTATTCCGATCCCGACGGCGGTACGGAGAACCTCTCCGACCCTTCGGCGCGCTACCTCGGTTTCAATGTCAAACTTTCGTTCTAAATCAAGGCTAAACCTATGAAAAGCATATTCAAATATATCGTTCCCTGCGTCGTGTCCCTGCTGGCGGCCGGTGGCTGCAGCAACTTCGAGGATATGAACACCAATCCCGATACGACCACCAAGGTGAGTCCCGCGCTGCTCTGCACGTCGGCGCTCACGACCATGGCGAAATTCAGCGGCGACGCCAAAGCCTATCTGGCGACGGCGGCCCTGCCCAAATACATCGCCTATGCCCAGGAGGGGCAGATGGCCGAGCAGTACAACAATATCGGCCGCGGCAGTTTCAGTCTCTATGCTGTTTTTCCGAACCTCGACGACATGGTGTCGTTCGCTTCCAAGAGCAGCGCTTACGAAACTTCGTCGTACCGCGGCGTGGAGTATTTCGTCAAGGCCCACATCCTCTACAAACTGACGATGGAAATGGGCGACGTGCCCTGTTCTCAGGCGGGACAGGGAATGTCGGAAGGCATTATGAAGGCAGTGTACGATCCGCAGGAGCAGGTTTTTGCCACGGTGCTTTCCTACCTGCAGACGGCGGCCGACAATTTCGCGCAGAGTTCGGGCACATTCACGGGCGACATCTTCTTCGGCGGAGACCCTGCCAAATGGCTCAGGGCGACCAACGCCCTGCGGCTGAAGGTACTCATGTCGCTTTCGGAGAAGGCCGACGTCGCGTCGCTCAACGTCAAGGGGGCTTTTGCCGAAATCGTACGCGACGGCCGCCTGATGCAGAGCAACGCCGATAACCTCGCCCTGACCTATGTCGACAAGGCCAACAGCTATCATCCGCTCTATTCGACCAGCGACAAATTCGTGGTCAATACGATGATGAGCGCAACGGTAGTCGACAAACTCAAGGCGCTGAACGATTACCGGCTCTTCTATTATGCCGCACCCTACGAGAATGCGGCGGGGGAAGGACATACGCCGGATGAGATGGATGCCTACCGGGGCGTGGACGTGACGATCGACTTCACGGCGATCAACACTGCCTACAACAGCCGTGACTATTCGCTGCTCAACAAGCGCTACGTACAGCAGAAGGACAGCGAACCGCTGGTGCTGGTGGGCTATGCCGAGCAGTGTTTCCTGATCGCCGAGGCGATCGAGCGCGGCTGGGTGAGCGGCACTTCGCAGACGTATTACGAAAACGGCGTCAAGGCGGCCCTTTCGTTCGTGATGGGATTGAACGCCGCGACTGTCGGCAAAGCGATCACGCAGGACTATATCGACTCCTACTTTACGGGCGAAGCGGCCTATAAGTCCGCTTCCGCCGAGCGGCTGCGCCAGATATGGGACCAGAAATACCTGATGACGTTCATGCAGGACTGCGACAACGCCTACTTCGAGTACCGCCGCACGGGGTGGCCCCAGCTGCCGATCAATCCCGCGACAAGTCTCAATGTAAACGCTCCCGGCAAACTGCCGGTGCGCTGGATGTACCCTTCGAACGAGGAGACGACCAACAGCAGCAACCTGCTGGAAGCGCTGAACCGTCAGTTCGGCAACGAAGCGGATGAAATCAACGGCCTGATGTGGCTGCTCAAATAAAGGAACGGATCGATCGGGGAGGGACGGCCCGCACGGCGTAGCGGTCTCTCCCCGGTTCGGGATATATGGTATGAAAAAGGTATTTTTGTTTTTAGTCTCGGTTTTCGTCGCCGTCACTGCCGGAGCGGGAACTCCGGCGGCGCGGATATCTACTCCCTCTGGCTGCGATTGGCGGCTGGTCTGGAACGATGAGTTCGATTACAGGGGCCTGCCCGATCCCGCTAAGTGGGGGTACGATACCAGCCGCAACGGCGAGGGGTGGGGCAACAACGAACTGCAGTGTTACACGGCGGCGCGCCGCCGCAACGCCCGCGTACGGAACGGAGCGCTGACGATCACGGCCCGCCGGGAGCCGCGCGGCGGCAAGAAATACACTTCGGCACGGCTGGTTACGCGCGGGCGTCAGGCGTGGTGTTACGGCCGGGTGGAGGCGCGGGTGCGCTTTCCCGAGGGCCGCGGTACATGGAGCGCCGTGTGGCTGATGCCCGAGGAGAGCCGTTACGGCGTCTGGCCCGCCAGCGGCGAGATCGACCTGGTCGAGCAGGTGGGGTATGATTCCGACTGCATCGTAGGGACGGTACACACCACCCGCCATTCGCATCTGGACGGAACCCAGAAGAACGGCTCCGTGAGATCGCCCGGCGTGACGCGCGAATTTCACCTCTATGCGATCGAGTGGGAGCCGGAACAGATCCGCTTCTATTTCGACGACCGGCTCTATTTCGTGTATGAGAACGACGGCGCAGGCTCTGCCGGATGGCCCTTCGACCAGCCCTTCTACCTGATTCTCAACCTTGCCGTCGGCGGCAACTGGGGCGGACAGCAGGGGATAGACGACCGGGCGTTCCCGCAGCGGATGGAGGTCGATTACGTGCGCGTTTACGAAAAAATACAAAACAAATGATCCGAATATGCGAATGATGAAGATGAAACAGGCGGCGCTGCTGGCGTTGGGCCTGCTGCTGTCGGTGACGGCGGCGTCCGCCGCCGGCGGCAGCGACGAAGTGCAGGTGGAACGCCGTATCCGCAAAATCATGGAGGGGATGACCCTCGAACAAAAAGTGGGGCAGATGACCCAGCTGACGCTCGACGTCTTGGGCCGGGGCGAGCATATCGCACATAGTTATATGCCGTTCGAATTTGACGAAACGATGCTCGACTCGGTGATCCATCACTACAAGGTGGGGTCGATCCTCAATACGGCGTCCAATACGCCGCTGGAGGTCGGAACCTGGTCGCGCATCGTGCGCCGGCTGCAGGAGGAAGCGCTGGCCGACGGCGGGATTCCGATCATCTACGGCGTGGACCAGATTCACGGCGTGACCTATACCGTGGGCGGGACGCTTTTCCCGCAGCAGATCGGCATGGCGGCGACGTGGAATCCGCAGCTGGTGGCCGAAGGCGCCCGGATATGCGCCTATGAAAGCATGGCGGGGAATGTGCCGTGGAATTTTTCGCCGATCCTCGACCTGGGGCGCGATCCCCGGTGGCCGCGCATGTGGGAGACCTACGGCGAGGATTCGCACCTCGTATCGGTGATGGGCGTCGCCGCCGTACGCGGTTATCAGGGAGCGGACCGCTCGCGGGTGGACGGCCGCCATGTGGCCGCCTGCCTGAAACATTACCTCGGTTACGGCGTGCCCTATTCGGGCCGCGACCGCACGCCGGCCCTGATTCCCGACAACGAACTGCGGGAGCGTCACTTCCAGCCGTTCGTCGATGCCGTCCGCGCGGGAGCGCTCTCGGTAATGGCCAATTCGGGGCTTATCAACGGCGTTCCCGTGCATGCGTCGCACCGCCTGTTGACGGAATGGCTCAAGGAAGGACTGGACTGGGACGGCGTGATCGTGACCGACTGGAACGACATCAACAACCTCTGGTCGCGCGACCGTCTCTGTACGACGCCCAAGGAGGCGGTGAAGATCGCTATTAACGCCGGCATCGATATGTCGATGGTGCCGTACGACGTGAAATTCTGCACCTATCTCAAGGAGCTGGCCGAAGAGGGCGAAGTGCCGATGAGCCGTATCGACGACGCCGTGAGCCGCATCCTGCGCCTGAAAATCCGGCTCGGACTTTTCGAGCGGCCGTATGCCGCGGTGGAGGATTATCCGGAATTCGCCGGCGAAGCGTTCGCCCGCTGCGCCCGCGCCGCGGCCGAAGAGTCGATAACCCTGCTGAAAAACGAGGGCGGGCTGCTGCCCCTGCCGTCCGGTGCGAAGATATTGGTGACGGGGCCCGGCGCCAACTCGATGCGTGCGCTCAACGGCGGCTGGACCCTTTCGTGGCAGGGCGAGAAGGCCGATCTTTACGGCGAAGCATACCGGACGATATTGGAAGCCCTGACCGCCCGTGCAGGTGCAGGCAGGGTGGTTTATGCGCCCGGCGTTACCTATGAGGAGGGGAATCCGCCGACGACCGCGATTCCCTATTATGCCGAGAACGAACCGCAGATCGAAGCGGCCGTGCGGGCGGCCGCCGGGGTCGATTGCGTCGTTCTCTGCCTGGGCGAAAATTCGTACTGCGAAACACCGGGCAATCTCGAAGACCTGACGCTTTCGGCCAATCAGCTGAAGCTGGCCGGAGCGATGGCGGCGACCGGAAAGCCGGTCGTCCTCGTACTGGCTGAGGGCCGTCCCCGGATCATCAGCTCGATCGAGCCGCAGATGCGCGCCGTCGTGCAGGCCTACCTGCCCGGAAATTACGGCGGGGAGGCACTGGCCGCCGTTCTTTACGGCGATGTGAATCCCTCGGGCCGCCTGCCCTATACCTATCCGAAATATGTCAATGCACTGACGACCTACGATCACAAGCCCTGCGAAACGATGGATGTGATGGAGGGCGCTTACAATTACGAGGCGGCGGTGTCGGTGCAGTGGCCGTTCGGTTACGGATTGGGTTATACGACCTTTGCATACGATAACCTACAGGTCGGGAAGTCCGTTTTCCGTGCGGGCGACGAACTTGTTTTCACGGTCGATGTGACCAATACCGGCAAACGCGCCGGCAAGGAGACCGTGATGCTGTTTTCGAGCGACCTGGCGGCAAGCATCAGCCCCGACGTCCGCCGCCTGCGCGCTTTCGGGAAGGTCGAACTGCAGCCCGGCGAGACCCGGCGTGTGAAACTTGCCGTTCCGGCCGACGATCTTGCGTTTGTGGGCGCCGACGGCCGCTGGCGTCTCGAAAAGGGCGATTTCGACATACAGGCCGGCAGCAGGGTGGTGCGCATAACGTGTTCTGAGACAAAAGTGTGGGATACGCCGAACAGGTAGTCGTCCGTTCGGTAAAACAGCGGGACCGACATCCGATTATGAGATGTCGGTCCCGCTGTGGTCTGGGTCGTAAATTTTATTATACTGCCGGAGCTTTGTAAAATGTGATTTTTGCGCTACTTTTACCTTTCGGAAGGCCGGTTCGTGCTGACATGCACTCCGGTGATTGCCGGGCCGGGCAGACTGTCCGCGCAAAAAACCTTCCCCCGCACGCATGACCCGCTTGAAAAAAATACTCCTTTACATCCTGCCGGCAGCCGTAATGCTGTCGGCGGCATCGGGTTCCACGGCGTTTGCCGGGGATGCCGGCCGCCGGACGGATTCGCTGCACACGGTGCTGCCCGCACTCGAAGGGAAGGCGAAACTGAAAGCTCTCCTGCAGACCGCCAAATATGCACGGGACGCAAGTTCCGGAATGGACGCGGAGGAGGAGGCCGTCAACCGGCTCCTGAAGGAGGCCCGGCTGCAGAAGGACAAGGACATGGAAGCCGAAGCGCTGTTGCTGCTTTTGTTGTGTTATAACAACTACAACGACAAGGAGCGATACCTCGCTATTTCGGAGGAAGCGGGCAGGTTCTACCTCGACAACGGCTATATGGAGCATTACTGGGAGTATCTTTTCCTTGAAGTGAATTTATTGCACACGTCGAACGATCAGGAAAAAGTCCTGAAACTTATCGGAGAGCTGTACGACCGGGCCAAGTCGATGAATTACGCTTACGGCCTCGCCCTGGCCTCCTGCCGTCTGGGCACGGCCTATCAGATCGCTAAGGAGTACGATGCCGCGCGTGCGGCTTTTCTGGAAGCGTGGTCCTATGTCGAACAGGTGGAAGATCCCCGGAAACGCGCCAAAGTGGTATATTACTGCGGTCAGGCGCTGGTTCTCGAGTATAACCGTACGCACCAGTATGAACAGTCGCTCGCCGTGCTGGAAGAGTGGAGCGAAAATATCGAAGCGTGCAGGGCGTGGGCCGTGGAAAACAATGAGAGTACGTTCACGAGCGATATATCGCAGATACACTGTGATATGTTCCGGGCGGAGACCTATACGTTCACAGGCAATTTTGAAGCGGCCGATAAGTACCTCGCCCGCGTCGCCGCCGTGGTGGACAGCTATCCGCCGCTCGTGAAAAACTATTACCTGCATACGAAACGCATCATCCATAAGCAAAAGGGTGAGTACGCCGAGGCGCTTGCCGTCAGTGCCCGGCTGAAAGACTATTACGCCGAAAAGGGCGAAGTCCTCATGTATAGTTCGATGGCGGCCGATATGTGGGAGTCGTTGAAGAGTCTGGGCCGCTATAAAGAGGCTGTCGTGCTGGGCGACGAGATTATGATGCTGTCGGATTCGCTTTACAATGTCGAATGTCTCAGGCAGCTCAATGAACTGAGTACGATCTATGAGGTGGATAAACTCAAGGCCCAGAAGCAGCGCCAGCAGCTTATAATCATCTCCGTGAGCGCCGGATGCCTGCTGTTGGCCGTCATCATCGCCATTTATATTATCTACTCGTACAACCTGAGGAGGAAAAACGTCTCGCTTTACAATCGGATACGGGAGATGACGCGCGCCGAAAAGGAAGCCGAACGGATGCTCGGCCTGGTTCCCGGAACCGAACTCTCCCGCGGGATGAAGCTTTTCAGGGAGCTGACGCAGCTGATGTACAATGAAAAGTTGTTCCTCGACCCCGAGGTGGATCGCCACTCCGTGGCGGTCCGGCTCGGCACCAACGAGAGTTACCTCGTCAATGCCATACACGAAGGGGCTTCCGACACGACTTTTGCCAATTATATCTCCGACCTGAGACTTGCCTATTCGCTGGATCTCCTGACCGGCAATCCCGACATGACACTCGAAGCATTGGCGCAGGAGTCGGGCTACGCATCTTATTCGCCTTTCTTCCGGGCGTTCGTCAAAAAATACGGAATGAGTCCTTCGGAATACCGCAGGCTTTTCTCCGCAAAATCCCTGTAACCGGAATAGAACTGTTCGCGGGCTCTGTCTGAATGGCGTTTTCCGAATCGGCAATTGGTTTTTTTCTGAATCGACAACTCTTTTTTCTGATTTGACAAGCCCCTTTTTCAATACGCCCCTATTTTTACAAACGAAGGAACTGTCAAATCTCTAAAAAATTGTCTGATGAAAAATCATTTACCTCTTCTGTTATTCGGCACGCTGGCACTGGTGGTGGCAACGATGGCATCTTGCGGGAAAGATACGACCGAGCCTGCGGTCGAACCTCCGGTCGATCCCGATAAGTATTCGATTACCGTAACCGCCGGTACGGGCGGCATTGCCGAAGCGACGGCCGACGATACGGCTGTGACCGAGGCTGTGGAAGGCGCGCAGATCACCCTCACCGCCATTCCCGGCGATGGCTATACGTTCAGCCGCTGGATAGTCGAGAGCGGCGGCGCGGAGCTTTCGGATGAGACGGCCAACCCCGCGGCATTTGCCATGCCGGCGGAAAACGTATCCGTCAAGGCGGAGTTTGCCGAAGTAATGTTGAATATATACGATAAAATTACCGACCCTCAATTTCAGTACTATTGCCGCGACATCGGGAAATTCGACACGAACAACGACGGGGTGCTGTCGCTAGAAGAAGCCCGTGCGGTGACGGAAATCAATGTGAATGAGTTGGATAAGCTGTTGGGCAAGCCGGTTGGGTCGCTGGCCGGAATAGAGTATTTTACATCGCTCACCTACCTGACCTGTTACGGCAACGCCATTGCCGAGATCGACGTGTCGAAGAATACCGAACTTACCTACCTGCACGTGGCTACCAACCGGCTGACAAAACTCGACGTGTCGAAAAACACCAAACTCGTAAACCTGTATTTCAGCTGGAACGCGATTCCTGAGATCGATCTGTCCAAATGTCCCGATCTTGAGATATTGCAGTACAATGGCTGCAGCGAACTGGTCTCGCTCGATGTATCGGGGAATACGAAGCTTACCGGCGTCATGGGGGAAAGCTGTCCTAAAATCACCTCGCTCGACTTCTCGAACAATCCGGCGCTGGTGAGTCTGGATTGCGCCGCATGCGGACTGACCTCGCTCAATGTATCGGGCTGTCCGGCGCTGAAAACGCTGCACAGTTTGGAGAACCGGCTGACTTCGCTCGACGTATCGAAAAACACCGCGTTGGAAATTTTCACCTGCGATCATAATCGGCTGACGTCGCTCGACGTGTCGAAAAATACGTCGCTGAAATATTTTATGTGCTGGAATAACCGGATGAAGACGCTGGATGCTTCGTCCATGAGCGACCCGAATGATTTCGATCTCGGCTGCGGCGTGCAGACCACCGACGGCACTACGCCGCAAACCCTGACGCTCACCCTGCGCGAGGATCAGAAACAGCGCTGGGAGCTGTATATGGTACCCTTCGACGACATGAATGCAAATGTAACGCTCGCAGGCGGTAGCGCAGATGTTTTCGTGTCTCTGACCGACCCTGTGTTCAAAGCGTACTGCGAACGGTTCGACACCGACCGGGACGGCAAACTCTCACTGGAGGAAGCCGCGGCGGTGACAGATCTGACAGTGCCCGATATGGGTATCGCTTCCTTAGCCGGATTGGAGTATTTTCCGGGGATCAAAAAGCTGGTATGCAATAACAATAAGCTGGTTTCGCTCAATGTCGCATATAATCCGGCACTGGTCGATCTGGTATGCAATGACAATCAACTGACCGAACTCATTTTGACCAAAGGATTGTCGGGCGGCGATGTACTCGCCAGTGTCTACTGCCAGAACAACCAACTGACCAAACTCAGCGTAGGCGGCTGCCGGCAGCTTCAGACACTCAACTGCCAAAACAACCAATTGACCGAAATCAATCTGTGGCATGCTTCGGCGCTGGGCAAGATCAATTGTGCGAACAATAAGCTGACCGGACTCGATTTCTACTACACCAATGCACTGGTCTCGCTCATGTGTCAGAACAACGAGCTGAAAACGCTCGATCTGTCGAATAAGAGGGCGCTTATGAGCGTGATGTGCAATAACAATCCCATGACCTCGCTCACTATATCCGGCTGTACTTCGCTGGTGGGGCTGATGGCCTACGAAAACCGGCTGACGGAGCTGAACGCTTCGGATATGGACAGTCCCGCCGGCTTTAATATCTTCTGCGGCAATCAGACATCCGACGGCTCTGCGCCCCAAACCCTGAGGCTCACCCTGCGCGAAGAACAGAAGCCGCATTGGGAGAACGATATGAAAAGCTCTTCATTGAACAACAATGTCGTGCTGGCCGATTGATTCTGTCCGGCGCTGAAAACAGAAACCGTCCCGGAATCGGGGCGGTTTCTGTTTTTTTTTATGTATGTTATTCGTTATTTCTTGCTTCTATTTGCTGATGCGGAAAGTAATAATTTGATTGTTAGTTATGTATAAGAAAGCTATTCGTATTATAGCGGAAATATGCCAGGTATTATGGTGATATGTTTCAACAGTTTGATAGTTTTGGGGAATAGGATTTCTTATTGCAACCATTTCTGCAAGAATAATAACGAAAGGAACCGCATCAAGAGCGGTTCTTTTTCTTGCACTTTCGGCTCGTTACTCTTTCTCCGAATCTGGTGCAGGGTAGTAGCGTTTGAGCCAGCATTTCGCAATTTCAGCTTTGGTGAGGCGGCGGATGAAAAAACGGATCGGCACACCGGCGATTTTGTCTTCCCGGCTGATTAGTACGATGTAATTATCAAGCGCGTCGACAAGGGTTTTCATATCCAGTGTATTGTTCTTTTAAAACTCGCACCGTAGGCCGGCACCGGTAATCAGCGGCATTGCATCATCGGAATTATCCGATAAGGCCTGGCGAACACGATCCGGGTCCGTTGTAGCGATCCGGTCTTTTTTGAGGCTGCTCCACGCATTGGCCGCCTTATCGGGATCAAGAATGAGCGGACGACGTAAATCACATACAATGTACTCCCGAATTTCCGTTATAGGGTAATACGACCGACAATGTAGAGTGGTTTCGGAGCATCCGACGGATGCCGGAACCGAAAAAACGGCGACGATCGGAACATGCCGTTCGGACTGCGGCGGACGCTTCGGCAAACCGCTGCAATCCGGAAACAATCTCCCAAACTGAAAATATTCGCAGGTCCTCCCTGCCAATGAACGCCTCTCGAAATCGTACGACGCAAATCCGTCGTGCCTTTATACGGTATGTTTCCGCCTATACTTTACATTTGTTTGGTTTTTTGTCTAAACAAAGAAAAATGAACAAGTGTATTATGGCCTCGATTAAACCCGTTCTGAACTATCGTCCGAACAAGGATGGACGCTACACGCTTATTTTACAGATTCTCCACAACCGCCGGCGGGGCGTCGTCTTTTCGCCTTAATATCTGCTGTCTGGAGAGTTCGACTCCAAAAAAGGAATGGCTGTCGCTGTAAACCGCACGAAAGCCGCCCGGACCCGTGCCGGCGAGATCAACGACTACATCCGTATGCAAACTGCGGAGTTGCATCGCACGATCCGGGAAATGGAGCTGTCGGGCGACCCTTTCACCCCGAAGGAGATCGCTGCGGCCTACCGGCGTCGCGGCGACCGGCGCTATGTGCGGACTTTCGTACTCTCGCTCTGCGAGGAACTGGAGAGGCGCGGCAAGCACAGCACATCGGGCACCTATCGGTCGCTGCTCTCGGCTTTCGAACGTTTCGCGGGCAGCCGGGATACGTACCTGCACGAACTGACTCCGGCGCGTCTGGCGGGATTCGAGGAATACCTCAAGGCCGTCCCCCTGCAGCGCAATACGATTACTTTTTATATGCGCATCCTGCGGGCCGTTTACAATAAGGCGCGGCGCGTGGGGCTGGTTGCAAAGGGCGAGAACCCTTTCGAAGAGGTGTCGTTCCGCATCGACAAGACCCGCAAGCGGGCCGTCGGCGTGGATACGCTGCGGCGTGTCGCCGAGGCGGACTTCGGGACACGCACCTGGCTTACGCTGGCCCGCGATCTGCTGTTGTTCAGCTTCCACGCGCGCGGCATGTCGTTCGTGGATATGGCCTACCTGAAACGGGAAGACGTCCAGGATGGTGTCCTGCGTTACACGCGCCGTAAGACCGGGCAGATCTTTTCGGTGCGCGTGACGAATGCCCTGCAGGAGCTGATCGACCGTTATGCGGCGTGTGCGCCGTGGATGCTTCCCGTAATGAAAGGATGCGCCGTGGGGCGTGAGAACGGGATCGCGCTTCCCGACCTGGAGCCGGATGCGCCCCCGCAAGTATTGTATAAGCGCTATCGGGAGGCACTTACGAATTACTGGTATTACCTCGGAATCATCTCCGACGAACTGGATACCGGGAAACGACTGTCGTTCAATGTCGCCCGCCATACGTGGGCGTCCGTAGCCCGCAACCGGGGTATTCCGCTGGCGGTTATCAGCCAGGGCCTCGGGCACACCTCCGAAAAAACGACCACGATCTATCTCGATGACCTGAACGCCCGTGAGGTGGACGATGCCAACGACATCGTGACGCGGTATTAATCCTGTTTCTCCGACGGATTACGACACGGCGGGCTGTTCGTCAGAAATACCCCCCCCCTCCTCCTCGACCAGCTTCAGCAGGGCTTCATAGAGGTTGTCGTGCTTTTCGAGTCCGAGCTTGCTGCGGATCGTCCCGCGGATGGTGGTGATTGCCGAGGCGTTTTTCCTGAGCTTGCGTGCGATACCGGTGACGGTCATTCCCCGCAGGATCAGCAGGCATACCTCCTTTTCATAAGGTGTCAAACCCAATTCTCCGGCATCGAGCGCCGTGAGGTTTTGCTTTTTTCGTTCGACCACGTCGGCGGCCGCCTCCAGCACGGAGGCCTTCGTCTGTTCGTCGAGCAGGTCGAGGAGCCTGCTTTTCTGACTCTCGGAAAGATGTTTGCGGCGGGTCAACTTGATCAGCCGGAACAACTCCTCCTTATCGATATTGAGGTATTCGAAAATCCGGTCCTGCTCCCGGACCAGATTATCTTTGCTGTGCTGCAACGACGCCACGCCGCGTACCAACCGGTCTCCCATAAAGGCAAGTACGATGAACGCAAGCGCCAGCACCGGAATCACATGCCCTATATGGGGACTCTGTGTGGCATATCCGCAGATAATCAGCGTCACGATCGTGATGAGGGTCTGTATGTAAGGCAAGTAACGGATATAGGCCGTAATGGAGAGGATCAGCGCCATGCCCAGCAGGATCGTGTTGCTCATGATTCCCGGTACGCCCATGATGATTCCCGGCTCCGACGAGGTCATGTGGATCATTTCGATCGCGGTTTCGATCTGGATGGAGAGTATTAGCAGCAGGACAGCCCGGTAGACGGAAATTTTCCGCCGGACATACAGTGCGATGAGCAGCAGGATGAGCAGGGCATGGATCGAGTTGATGGTGTCGAAGAAACGACTTTGGGGCCCGAACGAGGTCGCGATATTCAGGACGATGCCGAGCAGGTAACCCAGCGAGGCATAGAAAAAAACGAATGCGCGCTGGCGTCCAATGAGGTCGTCGGCATTGTCAGGAACGCGAAAAACCTGTCTGAAAGCAGATACTACGCCGGTTGGGCGCAATTTTTTTTTGTATTTTTTCTTCACCTGTTCAACTTATTTTGGTTCAGTATTTTGTATTGCATCGACATGACAAGACATGATATGTTTTCATTCTGTTTTCGGACATCCGGAAGGAAGAAATGTGCCGAAAAATGAGACGTGGTAATAAAAAAGACATATCTTTGCATTGTAAAATTTCCCAAATATACGCTCCTTCCCGGATATTGCAAAATGGCTTTTAACGGGGTGAAGATCAGTTCTTTTTGGAAAAGAATTTATCATTGATATTCACTCTTTCCCGAAAAAATCAAGATTTTAAATCCGCTCTTCTTTACGTGATACGGAGGTAGTTATTTCGTTGTTTGGCCGGGATTTCTCCCGACGTTCGATTCTGTTGTTGTTTCTTTATTCTAATGCTTATATGCGGTTCGCTCCCTTTCGGGGTCGAATCGCTTTTCTTTTTCTGCCTGACAGACAATGTATTCCAATTGCCATTGGGGTCGGTGTTTTTTACTGTTTCATCATTATGCGCGGAGTGAAAATTGGAATCGGCTTATAGCCAGCCTTTTGAAATCAATGTTTAGCTTCAAAATAATGTGAATAAAAAAAATTATCAATAAATCTTACAAGATATATTTTAATCAATTTATAATCTGTGAATTACCTTGCAACTATCTATATTTCAATTCTTTTCCAAAAAGAATTGAAGCTGAACAGGCGTTTTTGACGGCTGTCGGGAACGGGATATGGAGGTGAAAGAAGCGAATAACCCACCTCTGAATGAAGAACAAGATAATTATTGCGACAATCGCACTCCTGCTTTTATCGGGGACGTTTTCGGCAGCCTGGGGCCAGCAGTCCGGGTCCGGGACGGAAAGTGCGCATCAAGTCGATGCGGCGGTCTATTTCCGCATCGGGGAGAGTACTGTCGACCCGGATTTCGAAGGCAACCGGATTCGTCTGATCGTCTTTCTGAACGATCTGCGGCACATCCAGGCCGATTCGAACTACGTGATCTCCCGCATCGAGGTCGCAGGCACGGCCTCGCCGGACGGGGCTCGTGAGCGTAACGAACAGCTGGCCGGGGAGCGGGCCGAAGCGCTGGCTTCATGGCTTGTTTCTGAGGCCGGAATTCCTTTTGAGAAAATCTCCGTGGTGAACGGCGGTGAGAATTGGACGGGGCTTCGCGCGATGATCGAAGTCTCGGAGATGCCGCGCAAGGGCGATATGCTGCGGCTGATGGATCGTTATTCGGATGACCGGGCTGCGCGCAAGCGTGCCATGCAGTATTATGCCGACAGCGAGCCGTGGCTGTGGATG